>URSI01000240.1 GCA_900550505.1 uncultured Eubacteriales bacterium | reverse complement strand
GGAGCATATGGAAATCCCGGTTCGCGGTACAGGGAATGGTATCACTTCGGAAAAACTGATGATGAGTATGACTGCTGGTGGGGCATCAGGGTGCTCCCTAAGGTAGTGCCGTGCCGTTCGTATATCGATTTTATATGTGAGACCGTCATCCCGAAGTATATGAAACTGGGTGCGGGCGGGTTCAGGCTTGATGTGGTAGACGAACTGGAGCCTGAGTTTGTCGAAAAGATCGCAAACGTCGTGAAAAGTTACGGCGGGTACCTTGTGGGAGAAGTCTGGGAGGACGCATCGGATAAAATAGCATACGGCAAACGCAGGCGCTATTTTCAGGGAGGGCAGCTTGACGGTGTCATGAACTATCCGCTCAGAGACGGTATTATCGATTTTCTTGTGTGGAAAAGCTCGTCAAAGCTGAAATCCGTTTATCGAAGTCTGAAGCTCCATTATCCGACCGAATGTCTGGATTATTCAATGACGTTGCTTGGCACGCACGATACGGAACGTATATTTACGGTGCTGGGCGGTGAATTTTCAGGCGGTCACAGCAACAGTGAGCTTGCGGTGATGCGCATGACGCGCGAGCAGTATGAATTCGGCAAAAGGTTGCTGAAGTGTGCGTTTGCCTTACAATATTCACTGTGTGGTATACCGAGCATATACTATGGAGATGAGGTCGGCATGCAGGGGTATCGCGACCCGTTCAACAGGTGTACATTCCCTTGGGGAAGAGAAGACAGCGAGATCCTGGAGTGGGTACGTATGCTCGGGGCACTGCGCCGACGCGGTGAGATCGGCGGCAGAGCAGCCGACATACTTGACAGTGACGATAAAATGCTGGTTTGCCGCAGCGGTCGATCCATCGTAGCGGTGAATATGGATTCGAAACCACGCGAAGTCCGCACGGGGACGAACTGTGCTGCGATGCAGGTGAACGCGTATGATTGTTTTATATTTCCGGAGGAAAACTGACAATGAACAAAAATGTGAAAGCAATAGCAGCAGATGCGGAAAAGCTTGGGATATGCCGCGGTGACACCGTGCTCGTACACTCGTCGCTCAAGTCGATGGGGGTTCCGGGACTTACGCCGCGAGAGGTGATCGAGGGACTTTTGGAGGCAATAGGCGACGGCACTATAGTATTTCCCACACTGAGCTACGAATACTGCAATCTCGGTCAGCGGGTGTTTGACGTGAGAACCACACCGTCGAATGTCGGTGCTATACCGGAGTATTTCCGCACATCGTTTGAGGGTGCGATCCGCTCGCTTTGCCCGACACATTCATGCGCGGCATACGGCCGTGACGCCGAATATATTACTTGCGACCAGCATCTTGATACGACGCCGTGCGGGGAGCACTCGCCTTTCAGAAAGCTGAGAAACCTGAACGGGAAGGTGCTGTTTCTCGGGTGCGGATGCAACTGCAATACCTCTATGCACGCGGTGGAGGAGCTTGTAGAGCCCGATTATCTTTACGGCGACTCATATGAATATACACTTATCGATATTGACGGAAAAGAACATAAAATGAATTGCGCCGCACACGGGTTCAAAGGTGTAGCACAGTGCTATTACCGTTTGATACCCATGCTTCCGGGTGATGCATACAGAGAGGGGAAGATACTGAATGCGGATTGCACATTGGTCAACGCAGTGCCCATGTGGAAGATCGCAGAGCAGAAATACCGTGAAGATCCGCATTGCTTTATTGACATTGTAGGCGAATAAGGAAAAGGACCTGATATGAAATATGATATCGAAAGCGTTTTTACAGTATTCGTGCCTGACGGAAAGATATCCGGAATAACGGTTGTAAAAAGCGGAAATATCAACGACACATACGTTATAACGGCGGAAGACGGCGAGATGTATACGCTCCAGCGCATAAACAGCTATGTTTTCAAAGACCCCGCCGCGATAATGTCAAATATATCGAGAGTTACGGATCATATCGTCAGAAAACTCGAGGAACGCGGCGAACCTGTGAAAAACAGAGTGCTTTTGCCGCTTCGGACATCGGATGGCAAGACGTTTATCAGAATAGGCGGTAGTTTCTGGAGAATGTACCCTTATATTTGTCA
>URSI01000239.1 GCA_900550505.1 uncultured Eubacteriales bacterium | reverse complement strand
CTGTGTATATATCTGGTAGGCACCGACACAGCTGCTGCGTAACATGGTTCTGCTGCACGCTGATATGAGGACGCGTCGTTTCCTCCGGCCACCGCAGCCTTTGGTTGACAAGGAATACCATTGGATTTGGCGGTGTCTAAGATGGTAGAATAAAGTGATATGTCATAAACCGTACCGGTATCGGCAAACGAAACCGCCGGACCACTGCCGCAGTGACATACTGCGGACGCTTCCGGAACACCGAATATATCTGAGGCGGTCGTGGCCTCTGCCGTAATAGCTATATCCGGTCTGAGTTTATATGCTGCCGCAGCAGATCCACGGCAGCCGATTTCTTCCCGTGTTACGAAAGCGAACCATGTATCGTATTTGAGATCGCCGTCGATGATGATCTGCATCAACGCAGCGCACCCCATGCGGTCATCAAGTGCTTTTGACTTGACAAATCCTTCTCCGAGCGGCTCAAAATTCGGAACAAAAGTACCAACGTCTCCCACTTCCACAAGCTTTTCCGTTTCCTCACGGCTGAGAGTGCCGAGCTGTATATACATTTTATCACGCGGCGTAAACCTACGACGTTCGTCAGCGCTTTGCATATGAATGGCTTTTGCGGAAATGATACCCGGCACACGGTTTTTCCCGACTAACACCCGTCGTCCGGTCATGACGGAAACGTCGATGCCACCGAGCGTTTCGAAAAGCAATTCACCGTCTTCGCCAATGGACGTTACCATTACTCCTACTTCATCCATGTGCGCGGAAAGTACGAGATTGTTCGCCTGTTCAGCACCTTTTTTGAAAACATACAGATTTCCTACTTTATCAACATCGACGGAATCAGCGTAAGGCTCAACGATCGAGCGTATGAGCTCGCGTACTTCACTTTCAAAGCCGGAAGGTCCGAAAGCGTCACAGAGCTTTTTCAGTTGTTCCATTTTATTTCACCCGCCGTTTCGATAAATTTTGAAAGCAGCAGCGCCGTGTTTTCTACATCGGCAAGGCTGCACACCTCGTTGTATGTGTGCATATTATGCAGCGGCACGGAAACGAGCCCACCAGGGATCCCGCAGCGTGTCAACTGAAAGACGTGGGCATCCGTGCCCGTTCGCGTTGGTTCGGCAACGACCTTGTGAGGTATCGAATTATCCGAGGCGATTTTTTTCAGCACGTTCGTGACGTTGGTGTCGAGCGTTGCAGAAACCGATATAACCGGGCCGCAGCCGAGCCTGCGCTCTTTCATGAGTTCAGGCGCTCCGGGTACGTAGGCGTTGCATACATCGAGTGCTACGGCAATATCGGGATCGATAGCATATGTGCCCGTTTTTCCGCCTATATAACCCGTTTCCTCCCCTGACGCGAAATGAGCGTAAACGTCGACATTCAAGTCACGGCCCTTTAACATATCAAGCGCGGCAAGGATAGCAAGCATACATATGCGGTCGTCAAAGCTCTTTCCGCATATTTTTTCGTTTGCAAGTCTTATAATCTCACTGCGATACGCCACAGGAGTACCGATTTTCACAATATCACGAAGCTTATCAGTGCTCAATCCGGTGTCGATGTACAGATCCCCGAGTTTTGGTTTCTCATCTCCGGATCCGCTGCGAAGATGCGGAGGTACGGAAGTAAAGACACCATGTATCGTTTCGTTACCGTAAATGGTTACTTCGGCACTGCTCAGTATAGCGGTATCTATGCCGCCGACACTGACGACTTTGAGAAATCCGCCTTCACATATCTGTTTAACGAGAAAGCCTACTTCGTCGAGATGCGCGTCGAGCATCAGGCGGAGCGCATCGCGTTTGCCGCAGCGCCGTATCCCTACAAATGAATTCGCCGGTGTGGTAAAAGTCTCATCAAAATATCCGTCGCATATGGCAGCAAGCTCCCCAAAAGCCTCCTGTTCACGCCCGGAGACCCCTCGCAGCGCCGAAAGAGCGGCGGCGGTTTCAAAAAGTTGCATTACCTTTACCTTTCTTTCTGAGTTTTAAAAAATTATATACCATTTCGTCAAATAAATCAACCGTTTTAAGGCAGGTTCTACTCCCAAAATCGTAAAAATGTGATATAATGAAAGACATGGAGACAA
>URSI01000238.1 GCA_900550505.1 uncultured Eubacteriales bacterium | reverse complement strand
CGTATCTTACCGACCGCAGACCGGTATGTGCGTCCTGCCGGCATATACGACATGATACACACTGCGACCCGGTTTGTCAATCACCGCCCGTATGTTTTGGCAAAAGCGTAACTCATATGCAATAAAACTTGTAAGTTAAATGGCACTTTCATTTCAAAAAAATTTGTATCATGTTTGCATAAACGACGTACAACGTGAAATAATAGTCACGAAGAAAGGATGTGCATTGCAATGATGGACAGAATATCACTCGCTCTCGTCATCATAGGAGCGCTCAACTGGGGTTCCATCGGACTCTTTCAATTTGATATCGTCGCATGGATCTTCGGCAGTCAGGCGGCAGCCGCGAGCAGGATAGTTTACGTTGTTATCGCGCTTGCCGGTCTGTGGTGTATCAGCTTGCTTTTCAAGCGCGCACCGCACGTGGCGGAGTACGAAGAAACTCACAGATAAAATGCCTTTGACAATATGCCGCAAGTGTAGTATAATATCACCGTGAGGATGATATGGGAATACTCAATTGCGACTCCGTGGCACTGCGCTACGGAACAAAGGAAATATTGAATGATATCACGCTAAATATAAACCCCGGCTCCAAAGTCGGGGTCATTGGCGTTAACGGCGCCGGCAAATCAACACTGCTGAAGCTGATATCGGGAGACCTCGAACCGAGCGAAGGACACATAAGGATCGCCAAAGGTGCCTCACTCGGTATGCTCTCCCAGCACGCAGACAGCCAATATGATCACTGTACTGTCTACGAAGCGGCTCTGACCCCGTTTTCAAACCTGCTGTCATATGAAGCCGAACTTGAAGAACTGAACAGTGCCATACACGAAGGCAGAACTGAGCTGATCGAAAAATTTGCTTCGCTCACGGAAAGCTTCAAGTCAGCCGGAGGCTATGAATTTCGCGCGCGGGCGGAATCATTCGTCAGAAAGCTCGGGTTCAGCGGCGAGCTCATGTCGCTGCCGGTCTCAAGTCTGAGCGGCGGTCAGAAAACACGGCTTGCTCTGGCGGTACTGCTCCTCACGGAGCACGACATATATCTTCTCGACGAGCCCACCAACCACCTTGATACGGACTCTATTGAATGGCTTGAAGACCTGATAAAAACGTCCGGCAAAACCTTTTTGATAGTTTCCCACGACCGCTATTTTCTCGACCGCGTCACCACGCACACAGTCGAGATAGAAAACACACGCGCTATGATGTATTCCGGCGCATACACGGTGTTCAAGAAGAAAAAGAAAGAACTTCTTGACGTCAGACAGCGGCACTACGAGCAGCAGCAGCGTGAGATACAACGGCTGGAGGAATTTATCGAAAACCAGCGCCGCTGGAACAGAGAGCGTAACATCATAGCAGCCGAAAGCCGCATGAAGGCAATAGAACGGATGGACAAGATCGAGCGTGTTGACGCGGCGCCAAAACGTATACGCTTCACTCTGGCACCATCGCCTGCCGCCGGGACCGACGTGCTGACGGTACGCAGACTCAACAAGACGATAGGCTCCCGAAAGCTTTATGAGAATATGACGTTCGAGATCCGACGCGGTGACAGACTTTTCATCACGGGACCCAACGGCAGCGGAAAATCAACGCTCATGAAAATACTGACCGGAAGGCTCGATGCAGATTCCGGCGAATACTTTTTCGGATACAACCAAAAGATCGGATATTACGACCAGGAACAGCAGGAGCTGGACGATTCGCTTACAGTCGCACAAGAACTCTGGCAGCGTCGCCCGGACATGACCCGCACACAGCTTCGCGACTGCCTCGCATCTTTTAACTTCTTCGGTGACGATGTTTTCAAACAAATATCATCGCTCAGCGGCGGAGAAAGAGCGCGGCTGACGATCGCGGCGCTCATGCTGAACAAGTCCAGCGTACTCGTGCTCGACGAGCCAACCAACCACCTCGATATCGGCTCACGGGAGACTCTGGAGGAAGCGATCTCTTCTTTCGACGGCACAGTTATCTGTGTCTCACACGACCGTTATTTTATCGACAGGCTCGCTACACGGATACTTGAAATCTCTCCGCGGTACAGTCCGGAGGGCTACCGGCTGTTCGATTGTTCATATTCCGAATATCTCGAACGACGTGCAAAGTTTGACGCTGTCGCCGT
>URSI01000237.1 GCA_900550505.1 uncultured Eubacteriales bacterium | reverse complement strand
TCAGCGATTTGAAAAACGCGGGTCACGAGATCATTCTGGTGTCCTCCGGCGCCATTGGCATGGGCGTGGGCAAGCTGAACCTGCCGGGGCGGCCCAAGGACATGCCCACCAAGCAGGCCGCCGCCGCCGTGGGTCAGTGCGAATTGATCGATATGTATAACAGACTGTTTTCCGATTACGGACACACGGTCGCACAGGTGCTCATCACCAAAGATGTTATCGAAGATGATGAACGTATGCATCACGCTCGAACAACATTCAAAATACTGCTTGAAATGGGTGTTATCCCCGTCGTCAACGAAAACGACACCATAAGCTCAGAGGAAATCAACTTTGGTGGCAATGACACACTTTCCGCAACGGTAGCATGGCTTGTTGGTGCAGATCTCGTGGTGAATATGTCGGATGTCGACGGGCTCTATACAGACAACCCAAGAACCAACCGCAATGCAAAGCTGATAGAACTGATCACAAAAGTGGATGAGAGCGTGCTCATCTGTGCCGGCGGTGAAGGCACGGCGAGAGGCACGGGCGGAATGCGTGCCAAGCTTACTGCAATGAAAATGTGCGAACAGGCAGGTATAGCTATGGTAATTGTGAACGGCGCCGACCCTCGGATCCTTTACGGGATCTGCGAAGATGACTTTATCGGAACACGTTTTATTCCTGCTAAAAATTCAAAGGAGGCAAAGAAGCATGAATGATGTAAAGAACAAGCTTACTGAAATGTGCTTAGACGCACGACGTGCATCGCGTGCTCTTGCCTGCTCTACCGGCGCGCAGCGCAATGCCGCCGTCGCCGCATTTGCTGACGCACTCGAATCGAATGCCGGCGTGATATTAGACGCAAACGCGCTTGATCTCGCGCACGCACGGGAAAACGGCATGCGTGAATCGATGCAGGACCGCCTGGCGCTTACACAGGCGAGAATATCCGGGATAGCCGCATCACTCAGAAAGGTCGTCGCTTTGGGCGACCCCATTGGCGGTGGAGAGGTCTGGACGAGACCAAACGGGCTTTCGATAAGAAGGGTACACGTCCCGCTCGGAGTAGTTGCCATGATATACGAGGCAAGACCAAACGTCACTGCCGATGCCGCAGCGCTTTGCGTAAAATCGGGAAACGCCGTCATACTCAGGGGCGGAAGTGACGCAATAAACACAAACCGTGCCATTGCCGATATTTTAAGAGAAGCGCTGGAAACCGTAGGTCTCGACAAGAATTGCATAAATCTTTTGGATGACACTTCGAGGGAAGCAGCTTCTGAATTGATGAAAATGAACGGAATGATCGATCTGCTCATACCGAGAGGCAGTGCCGGTCTGATACGCAGTGTGACTGCGAATGCCACGGTGCCGTTCGTTGAGACCGGTGCCGGGAACTGCCACGTCTATGTACACTCCGACGCCGATATCGATATGGCGTTAAAAATAATCGTTAACGCCAAGACGCAGCGTCCCTCCGTATGCAATGCGGCGGAGACGTTGCTTGTGCACTCCGATGTGGCAGAAAAGTTTCTCCCGCTGCTCGTTCAGGCAATGCCAGATGTTGAACTTCGCGGGTGTGAAAAAACACGCACGGTTATCGATTGCGCTACGGCCTCGGAATCAGACTGGGAAACAGAATACGACGACCTCATACTTGCGATACGGGTCGTCGACACGCTTGAAGAGGCAACTGAGCACATAAACCGTTATAACACCCATCACAGCGAAGCTATCGTCACATCTTCACTTGAAGCGGCACAGGCTTTCAGACTTTCTGTAGATGCAGCAGTCGTGTATGTGAACGCCTCCACCCGCTTCACCGACGGCGAAGAGTTCGGCTTCGGAGCCGAGATCGGGATATCAACCCAAAAGCTCCACGCACGCGGCCCCATGGGGCTGGAAGCGCTTACAACGATAAAATACTATGTCGACGGGGACGGTCAAATAAGAACATGAAAATCAGACAAAAATATCATTGCAAAACAATCGCTATTCTTCTGTCAATCATTCTGACGCTCGCTTTTTTTGCGTCCTGCACCGATGACACGCCAAATGAAAGCGGATTGAGCGGAGAGCAAAGCTCACCGGAGGAAACTTCTACACCGGAGGAAATTATGTATCCATTTGAACCATATGAGCGTGAGGAACTCCCGGCCGATG
>URSI01000236.1 GCA_900550505.1 uncultured Eubacteriales bacterium | reverse complement strand
GGTGCTTGCCTGCGAAGCAGTACCGAAATCCAAGAAACTTCTCAAATTCACGCTGTTTTTCCTGGCAGTATTCACTGTCTTTACGGTTTCGGGGCTTTCAAACGGCCTGAGAGTATTGCTTGAAAGCTACGAGTCCATGGATCCCGATGTTTATTATGTCCGGGTCAGGGAAAATACGGACGTGTCGGCCATTTCGAACGGCGTAGGAAGCAACGGTATTGAGTGGGCGCGTTATATGCCGGAACATTATTTTTTGTCCGCGTCAGGCGGAGGATATGTGAGAATGAAGACCGACCAATTTGTGACGGCAACGGCCGGTCAGCTGTACTGCAACAGTGTCATACTCGACGAATCACTTTGTAAAGATAAAAAGGTGATTGCCGGAAATATCGATGACATGAATGCCGGGGCCGTGGTGCTGTCAAGTGCTTCTGCGGACGGACTGCTGGCTTCGGGGCGTACCGGGCTGTACGAAAACTATGATGACCTTATCGGTAAGGAATTGATACTTGGGCTGGGCACATACTCACGTGAATATGTCATCTGCTCGGTCGTGGAGGACAAAACACGTTCGGTCTATGCAGACTCCTTGACGGCTGCCGCTTCATCCCTTACGTCTGTCGGGTTCAGTTTGTATCCTGCTTCCTTTGTCGAAAGCGATATAGCTGTGAAAGAGGGCGAAGCTTTCCTGCTTGAAGGCAGTTACACCGGAGAAAGCGTGAACATATTCGGCAAGAAATATAATGTTGTAAGGCGCGAGGATGTCGGCAGCTCGTGGTTCGGTCAGGAGTATCGTGACTATGTGCTGTATCAGTGCTCGGAGCAACTTGAGCCTTTTGAAGTGTTTTCGCTGAAATATGATGATAAAGTGACGGCAGTTTATGATTGGCTGTTTGACTATTATTTCAGATATTCTTTAGAGTACTGTAGAAGTATACCGACGAATGATCCGCTGATATGGGCGGGAGGAGATAGCGGCGATATTTTATGGCTCATCAGCGTGCTGGAACGTGAAAAGATGTTTGATACTCTCGGGGTCGACGCTGAGACCGTTTATGAGATGTACCTTTATGTCAGCCAGTTCGGTGACCTGCCTTCTTCCGCAAACGAAAACTGGGTTGAATTCTCGAAAAAGTCCCGTGCGGGGGAACTCAGTCAGATGCTTGAAGAATATCGCTCTTATGTTTTGGACTATTCCTCAGGATATTGCAGTTTTGCGTTGAGTGACGGCGAATATGCAAATCTGGCATACGGTTCCGGCGAAAACAGTGCGGCGGCACTCGGTAACAGCGATAATTATGTCGGAATCGCCATGGCGGTGTATACCGACGGCTCAAAAGAGGCGGCGCAGTTCCTGGCATCCGCGTTCGGCGGCAACCTTATGGACAAAAAAGATGTTTTTAACGAACAGATACGCTATGAACAGGTGGATTTTATAGCTTTGCTGACGGCGATAGGCGTCATGCTCGCGCTTATATGTCTGTGCGTATATTTCATGATGAGGTCCACTCTCATGAACCGTATCAAAGAGGTGGGGATACTTCGGGCTATAGGCGTGTCTTCCAAGAATCTCGTTTTCAGGTTCTCGGTCGAGACGCTGGTGCTGGTGATCTGTACCGTGGGGCTGGGTCTGCTGCTGAGCATTTTTGCCATAACATGGAGCTCCGGCGGTATCGGGTCGTTTACGGTGTTTTATCTGCCGTGGTGGCTTTCGGTATTGACGTCCGTTATAGTGGTAGCTGCATGCTTTGGCTCGGGCATACTCCCGTTGCTCGGACTTTTGCGTAAAACTCCCAGCGCCATACTTGCAAAGTATGATATTTGACAACTGAAGACAATGCATTTATAAAAAATCATTCGGAGGAAAACCATGAAAAAGCTTCTTGCACTCGCGCTGACCGGCGCTATGGCCCTGACCCTTCTGGCCGGCTGCGGCGGCAGCGGCAGCAGCAGTCCCAGCCCCTCTGCCAGCGGCGACGCCCCCTCCTCCGGCGACAAGGTGGTCACCATCGGCATCTTTGAGCCCGCCTCCGGCGACAACGGCGCCGGCGGCAAGCAGGAGGTCCTGGGCATGCAGTACGCCCACGACGTACAGCCTACCGTGGAAATCGGCGGCGAGACCTATCAGGTGGAGCTGGCCATCGTAGACAACCAGTCCTCCA
>URSI01000235.1 GCA_900550505.1 uncultured Eubacteriales bacterium | reverse complement strand
GAACCGGCCAAAGATATTTGTAAAACCGGTACAATTCCGGCGCTTTCAAGAGTATATCCGACTGCGCCGGCATAATCACAACAGGCTGAAAGCACCTTTCCGTGCTCTCCGCGTTGCTCATAGTCAGACGGAAAAGCAAAGCGAAAGACGAGCATATATACTCCCAAGAGTAAGGCAACTACTGCGGGGACGACGGCGATCGTATATCTGTTTCTCATGCAAATATTTTTCCCGCGGTGCATAAATGTATGCATCGATTTTTGCATTGAACGGAGTAACGATAAACTTATCGCTGTTCCTTATCTTTTCCTGATGCCGGCGTTTTACGTTCATAAATCTCGGTCTTTATATGTGTGGCCCTTTCAAGCAGTAAGTCCGCATCACTTTTTCCGTCAAGCATCGTGCTGATGAGTTTTGCGCACCTGTCGTCACCGCCGACTCCGCAAACGCTGATGATGGCAACGAGTTCATCCTCGCTGAGTATTGATGAAAAATATTTTATTTCATCATCCTCGAATGTATCGGAATTCAAAGCATCGATAAAATCATAAATGCTGTGGACCGAGGATAAAAGCAGCTTTGCTTTTTCTTCACCATCCGTGGCGGAAAGTGAACCAATCATATCTTTGAAATCCGCAATACCCATATTCGGCTGGATTATCAGACGTTCTTCATGTTCATGAACATTATCGGTTTCAAAAACAAAGGCAGCGGAAGCCGAGATGCCGCAGCGCACAGCGAGGGCGTGGCAGCCTGCCCGATAATAAGCTTCAAATTCACCGGCTGTGCCTGTAAGTATACACAGCTCAGATGCGGCGTTCTCAAGCATGAATTCAAGCGAATCAGTCTGCCGTTCGCAGAATATTTTTGACAACTTGGTTTTTTCAAGCTCCGTGAGTTTCAGCTCGGATAGGTCGAGCCCGCACAGCAAACGTGCGACCGCATTTGAGACCGTGAGTGTGTACAGATTCGCAGTTTCATCATGAACTGCATCAAAGAGGGCGGTAACTTGTGACGGGGCAAATCGTGAACAGAATCCCAACTCGATGGAAAGCCTGAAAAGGTATTCATGTACATCTTCAAGTGTTTCCGGTAAAATGTCGCGCCACAAGGCATATTCCGGTGACGGCGGTTGGGCGGCGGCAAAAAAGTCGGCGTTGAAAGACGCAAGATATTTCCGCATGGCAGTGAGTGTTGATTTTAGCTGTAGGGTAGAATATTTGTTTTGTTTTGATACGCATGTTCTGAGCAGTCTTCTTGTGTCATTCAGTAAGGAAATGCAAAGGAAGTGCCCTCGCTCATACAGCGTCAGCGCCCGCTCGTTCAGCAGCAGCTCGAGGGCGTCGTCCGGAGTTTCGCAGGACTTAAGAAGAAGGGATATCTGCATCACGCATGACTGGGCAAGCTTTTCCGCGGTTTCCGTCCGGAGCGATGTGCTGTCGCCTCCCGTGAACCTGACGCAAGTCACGGTCAGCAATTCCAACAGCGAATTTTGTATCCCTTCAAGCTCTTTCTGTGAGATCAGCCCCATACCAAAGGCTTCTGCGAGCAAAGAATTAAGGTAATCATTTGCTGCGAGTGCAGATGGATCTATACGTCTGGAGCGGTCAAGTTCATTATTCATCATCGTCACCAATATAGAGCTCCGGATGAACGGCGCCGGCATCAAAATCGCCCAAGGCACCGTACATTCCGTATCTGAGATTTCTGGCTATTTCGTTGAGCTCACGCGAAGCCAATAACTCCGTTGAACCGGCACAAGGTCCGTCGAAAGATTCTTTCATAATATCCAACAACTGATCGTCGGTGAAAGAATCAAGAGTTTCATTTTTAAAAATATAGAATATTTCCGTAAGCTCGCATATGGTTTTTGTGTAATTGGACTGCATAATGTATGGTGAATCACAAAACTTGTAGATAAGCCGTTCTACTATGCTGCCGAATTCGATTCGTCCTGTCGCCGTAAGTGCGTTGTCTCTTGCGGTCACAATGTCTCTTACATCGGCTGCCGAAAGCACAAGCCCGTACTCAGCGGTCGTGTCATTGCACTCCATTATGCTTTGTTCATTTCGCCTCTGGGTTAGCGCGATCAGAAGCGGCTGTACCTCAAAGCCCATCAAAACACCTCCATATCATTTACAGTATAACACGGAGCATTTGTTT
>URSI01000234.1 GCA_900550505.1 uncultured Eubacteriales bacterium | reverse complement strand
CCGTCAGAAAAACACCTTTTCGGTGATATAATCGCGAAGCGAAGATATCGGTATTCTGACCTGCTCCATGGTGTCACGATCACGTACCGTTACGCATCCGTCATTTTCCGACTCAAAATCATACGTTATGCACATCGGAGTACCGATCTCATCTTCACGGCGATAGCGTTTTCCTATGCTTCCCGCATCGTCGTAATCGACATTGAAGAACGCGGAAAGCTGATTTCGTATCTCAACAGCCTTTTCACCAAGCTTTTTGGAAAGCGGCAGCACAGCCGCCTTGAACGGTGCGAGCGCGGGATGTATCCGCAGTACGGTACGCGCTTCCTCTTTCCCGTCTGCTATCAGTTTTTCCTCATCATACGCGTCGATGAGAAGTGCGAGCAAAACGCGGTCGCACCCGAGCGACGGTTCTATAACATACGGAATATACTTGCTGCCGTCCGTATCGTCGAAATATGTCATATCCTCGCCCGACTCTGTCTGGTGTGCTTTAAGATCATAATCGGTACGGTCTGCGATCCCCCACAGTTCACCCCAGCCAAACGGGAAAAGGAACTCAAAGTCAGTCGTAGCCTTTGAATAATGCGAAAGCTCCTCCGGTGAATGGTCGCGAAGCCGCAGCGAGTCCTCACGCATTCCAAGCGAAAGCAGAAAATCACGGCAGAATCCGCGCCAGTAGTCAAACCACTCGAGGTCTGTGCCAGGCTTGCAGAAAAATTCAAGCTCCATCTGTTCGAATTCCCTTGTACGGAACGTAAAGTTCCCTGGAGTTATCTCATTGCGGAACGATTTGCCTATCTGAGCCACGCCGAACGGAAGCTTTTTGCGGGTAGTGCGCTGGATATTCTTGAAATTCACGAATATCCCCTGCGCCGTCTCCGGTCTGAGGTATACCTCCGTGCTGCTGTCCTCGGTAACGCCCTGATGTGTTCTAAACATCATGTTGAACTTGCGTATGGGCGTAAAATCACAGCGCCCGCAGCTGCACTTGACCCCATGCTCGGCAATATAAGCAGACAATTCCTCGTTGCTCATGCCGTCCACCTGCATTTCAATGCCGTGTTCCTTGTTCCAGTCCTCAATAAGCTTGTCCGCACGATAGCGAAGCTTACACGCGCGGCAATCTATCAGCGGGTCATTGAAATTCACGACGTGTCCCGAAGCGACCCACACCCTCGGATTCATCAGTATGGCGCTGTCGAGCGGCACGTTATACGGACATTCCTGCACGAACTTTTTCATCCATGCGCGCTTGATGTTGTTCTTGAGCTCACAGCCGAGAGGGCCGTAATCCCAGGTGTTGGCAAGCCCGCCGTATATTTCAGAGCCCGAAAACACAAAGCCGCGTGACTTGCAGTAGGAAACGATTTTCTCCATCGTTTTTTCGGTATTTACCATTATCAGTCTTCTCCTTGATCTTCACCGTCGAGCTTTGCTCTCAGTTCAGCCAGCCCGTCGGACGTGATTAGTATTTTTCTGCCTTTTATCGCAGGATCAAACTTGCCTACATAGCCGTTTGATTCAAGGATATCTATTATCTTGGCAGCGCGCGAATATCCGAGCTTCAGCTTGCGCTGAAGAAGCGAAGTGGATATCGTCTGTTCGTCGACAGCCACCTGCAACGCGGGCAAAACCATCTCGTCACTCAGCAGCTCGTCTCCCCCGCCGGCAACACCACCGGAGGCACCCGAACGCTTTGAGGATTTTTCGCCGCACATCCTCGCTTCACGCTCAATGCTTGCCATTATGTCCTCGCTGTAACCCGCCTCTGCCGAACGCTTGACGTATTCGCAGACCGCAGTGACTTCCCGCGTTTCGACAAACGCGCCCTGTACCCTGAGCGGTTTGAGCATCCCCACGGGACTGTAAAGCATATCACCGCGCCCCATCAGCTTTTCCGCTCCGGCAATATCTATGATCGTACGTGAGTCGACCTGTGATGCCACGGTAAACGCTATTCGTGAAGGAATGTTTGACTTTATAAGCCCCGTAATGACATCGACCGACGGACGCTGTGTCCCTATGACAAGGTGTATCCCGGCCGCTCGCGCCTTTTGGCAAAGTCGGCAGATCGAAGTCTCAACATCGTCGGGAGCCGACATCATCAGGTCGGCAAGCTCGTCGATGAATATCACGATTATCGGCATATGCTCCTTTTCGG
>URSI01000233.1 GCA_900550505.1 uncultured Eubacteriales bacterium | reverse complement strand
TCGGCAGATCGCGTGTGGCTTCATAAGCGAGAAGCATCGTTATTTCGCTCAGCAGTTGTCTGAAATCCTTTGAACCCGTTTCTTTGAGCCTCATTATCGACAGCTTATGACTTATGAGCGGGTGATCGAGTATGACAAGTTTGCTCATCGTGACAATTCCTTTCGTTAACGGCGAATTTTACCTGCCGCTGTCTCATTTTTAACATCTTACCACACGTGCACCGGTTAGTCAAGAAAGTTCGACGATTTGACACTTATTTTTCTCTTCCCACTTTATTTTAACCATGTCGGGTTTGTCAGGAAGACGCTAAAATATCTTGAACTTTTGTGTTGCGTTCATGATCGGTGTGTGGTATAATACTATGGTATTATGCCTGAGGAGGGGAATATGTGAAGCGTGCTCTGATCCTGACGATACTGTTGATCACATTGCTGTTTGCACCGTTCGGTGTCATCTCTGCCCGCACGCCGGTGCTGACCCTTGAGGATACGGTCGTCGAGTATTCTCCGGACGGATATATGCCTCAGGCTGAGGTCAGCATGCCGGAGCTTGCGGAAAAAATAAAATATCTGGCGGTGGACGTGTCGGATTCCCGCCCCGTGCCCTTGCCGCTGACTCAGGCGGGAGAGTACAGGGTAAAAGCATATATCGACGACCCCGGATATGAGGACGTGTCTGTTACCGCGACGATAAAGGTAGAGCCGGTGCAGGTCAGTCTTTCCGTCAAGTATCTTACGGAAGCTTATACCAGCGAGCCGCTGATGCCCGAATGCACCGTATTTCCGGAGTGGGCGGCGGAATATGTGAGTCTCGACTATTCGTTCATATATTTTGAGGAAGACGATCCTTCGGTTTCATACGCGGTAGATGCGCCGCTCGGTCTGGGCACGTATCTTACGCACATATCGCTGGGTTCGGGTGACCCGAATTTCGTATGCGACGGTAAAACGTTTATTTTTACCGTGGATGAGCATCGTGGCAGACGACAGTACGGTGACGACGCGCTTTTGCCTGTCGACCCGCTGATAACATGTCGTCTCGAGGGGCTCACCGTGACGTATGACGGCAGTCCGCATGTGCCGGCTTGCGAGTGCTTCCCGGCGGTGCTTGAGCCGCAGCTTACCTATCGGCCGGTCGATTACACCGGTGCGCCTTCTGCACCGGCGACAGATCCGCCTGTAGAGCCGGGTGAATACGAGGTGACGGCTTCCGTTTGCGGCGTCGAGCTCGCTACCGGGACACTTGTGATAAGCAAGATCGTTCCCGAGTTTTCACTCGGAGTCACCGAATATGAGTACACGCCCGACGGCGTTATGCCTCTTGTATCCGATACTTCGGTACCGTGTACTCTCATTGCGTACAGCGTCGGGGAGGATGACAGCGTTATCGAACAGGTCCCGCTGCCTTTGGTGGAGCTCGGCAGATATCTCGTGGTGATCAATCCCGCCGATACCGCACATTACGAATCCGTATATACGCTTGAATACATTACGGTCAAAAAAGCAGATGTGGAAATAAATACGGCGTCTCAGACCTTTGTTTATGACGGATTTGAAAAGGCTATCGAATACGAGGTTTCACCTTCGTGGGTGCCGTGTGAGGTGCGGTACTATACGCTTGAGCCGGACGGCAGCGTGAGAAGCCAGCTTGGAACCAAGCCGCCTATAAATGTGGGATCCTATATGGCGACGGTACACGTCACTGATACTGCAAACGTGGAGCCGCGCGCAGTGTCCGTATATTTCAGCATAACCGATGCTGATTCGCATTCATTACCTGCACCTGCCGATACCGGAGGTCAGTTTACTTTCATAGGACCGACATCCCCGGTGTTCGTGTTGACGGCGCTTGTTCTCCCGTTGGTGCTTATTGCGGCGTTTATCACATATATAAGTATGCGTAAGCGTGGGATGTTCAACGGCACGCATCACGGAAAAAGAGGAGGAAACGGCGGCATATGAGTATCATTGAAGCATTGCTTTACGGCATAATACAGGGAGCGGCGGAATTTCTTCCGATCTCAAGCTCCGGGCATCTGGCGCTTGCACAGAGCATATTTGGCGCGAAAAACATTGAGACCGATTATTTTATGTTCAATGTACTGCTGCATCTTGCAACTCTCGTTGCCGTGGCTATTGTCTATTACCGCGATCTTTGGAATGTGATAAAGGCATTCTTTTCGCTTGTCGGAA
>URSI01000232.1 GCA_900550505.1 uncultured Eubacteriales bacterium | reverse complement strand
TAGCCTGCACGGCGTTTCTCGCTGTGGGAGCCGCATTGTGCATTGTTTACAGCGGCTTCAATCTGTCGCTTCTTGCAATGACGCTCTGCTCCGCCGCGATAGCGCCTGTATCAGGCAGAAAGGAAGGAAAACGACAATGAAATTCAACCGTACGGCGCTTTGCGCCATCACACTTCTGGCAGTAACTCTTGCTGTTTTTACCGCGGCGCTGACAGCTCCGCGCGCGTCTTCACCGGAAGATGAACGCCCCGGTGCGGTCACGATACCCGCTACTGTTACCGCCGGCGCGGTTCTGGGGTGCGACTACGGATACGTTGCAAACTCTGATATCACATATGTAAAGCGCATAAACCTCGCACGGTACGAGCCGGACGAAGAGCCCGTGCTGAGCGTTTCAAACCGTACGGACAAAAAAATAGACATCGAAGAACTGGCGTCTCAGGATTTTTCGGTGCCTGACAAAGATATGAGCCAGCCGCTTGTACTCGTGATACACAGCCACGGTACTGAGGCATACATAGAAGGTGACCGCGATTATTATTTTTCGGATGATATGTTCCGCTCTTCCGATACAACGGAAAACGTAGTCGCTGTCGGCGACGAGTTCTGTCTTGAGCTCTCAAAGCTGGGCATATCAACGCTCCACGACCGCACCATGCACGATCTTGCCTCTTATTCAAAGGCTTATACGAGTTCAGGCGCATCTGTTGAGGAATATCTCGAAAAATATCCTTCCATACGCTATGTAATAGACATACATCGCGACGCGGTATGCTACGACGATATGTACCAAAGACCGCTTGCACTCATAGACGGCAAGGAAGCCGCACAGGTCATGATAGTTGTGGGCACCGACGAAAACGGAGCGGTTCACCCGAATTGGCAGCAAAACCTTGTCGCAGCAATAAAATGGCAGCAGATATTCAACGAAATGTATCCCACGCTGGCAAGACCTGTATATCTGCACAAATCGTCCTTCAATCAATTCAACATGCCGACCATGCTGCTGCTTGAAGTGGGAGGCGCGGCAAATACCCTGCCGGAGGCACTCGAAGCGGCAAGGCTCAGCGCACGCGCACTCGCACGGTTCATTGAGCTTTACTGACCGCCTTTTTGGCGATCTTTATAGAAAGCGTGATGTCTTCCTCGCTCTCGTATCTCTCATGGCAGCAATCTACCCCGGCACGCCGGAGCAGCTCGAGAAGCCGGTCGACCGAATTGAAAAACACCCTGATATCCTGCAATTTATAAACACATTGCGGCTGTCTGACATGCGCAGGCGCACAAGGCACCGACTCTTCCGGCGGCAGATCCGGCAGCAAAAGTGAGTCGACGAGCCGCTGCGTCTGCGCTACGGACAGCTGCTCGAGTATAACGCGGGAAAGCGCACGTTTCCGCTGCTGTCCGTCCTGAAGTCTGATAAGTTCGCGCGCATGGCGCTCTGTAAGCCCGTACTTGACGATAGCCTGCATTTCCTCATCACTAAGCCTTAGCAGCCGCAATTTGTTTGCCACCGCAGGCTGACTGAGCGAAAGTCTGCGCGCGAGCTCTGCCTGAGTCAAACCATAATCCTCCTGAAGGCGCCTGAGTGCAAACGCGACCTCGAAAAAGGTAAGCTGCTCGCGTTGTATGTTTTCGGTGAGTGCCAGAACGGCGCTCTGACGTTCATCCGCCCCGAGCAATACGCAAGGCACACGCTTCACGCCGGCGAGCTTGGCAGCCTTCCAGCGTCTTTCACCGGCTATGATCTCATATCGCTGACCTTCAATATTCTCACCGTTTATGTCGCACTGTGGACTGTCCTGACGACGACGCACTATCAACGGCTGCAACACCCCGTGTTCTCTGATGCTCGCGGCAAGGCTTTCGAGCTCTTCCCTGTCAAACTCCAGACGCGGCTGATTGCGATTCGGCACAAGATCAAAGACGCTGATCGATACATTTTTTGGCTTTTTCATACGACAGCTCCTTTCGATTTACATAATACGGTGATATTTTACACCACAAAAACCGAAAAATCTGTCGAATTGTGAAAAATTGGTAAATTTTATGCTAAAAGGTCGGGAATGTCATCTACCGCAACCGAGCGATGGATCGAAAGATTCAACGCGGTCGAAATAAGGCGTGCACAGCAACGAATGATGACATCTGCGTCCTTTGGCGCTACTACAAAATCCCTGTTGCCGGGTGAAAGGCGGGAACTGAGCGTT
>URSI01000231.1 GCA_900550505.1 uncultured Eubacteriales bacterium | reverse complement strand
GTCCGAACGCGTATCGGTGCACTTCTTCCTGTATTTTGTAGAAAAATACATATATCTCCTGCTTCGACGCTATTGCTATCTCAGACGTGCCGTCAGTCAGCGTCCTCGTCTTATGGCGGTCGTCCTTGACCATGCCGAAGACCGGCAACCCGAGCCCCAGCGATTCAAGCGCTCCGCGTGCGGCGGCTACATGACCCGCTCCGCCGTCCACAAGCACCAGATCGGGCAGCTCCCAGCCTTCCCCTTCGTGTGAGAAACGTCTCAGCATGGTTTCACGCATGGCTTCATAATCATCGCGCACCGCCGTGCGGATATTAAAGCTGCGATATTTGCCCTTGCAAAACTTTCCGTCCTCCAGCACTATCATGCCGGCTGTGGTATCATTCTCCCCGTTGTTCGAAATATCATACGCCTCTATCCTCAGCGGCACGGATTCAAGCCCCAACAGCCTTGCAAGTCCTGTAAGAAAGTCATCGCTGCGTTTCGTCGTGCTTCTCTGATGCAGTATCAGCTCGCGTGCATTGTCGCAGGCTATTTCAACCACTCTCTTTTTCTCTCCGCGCTCCGGTGCGGCGACACGAGCTCTCACACCGAATGCGGAGCAAAGGTACTCGGTCAGCAATCCTCTGTCGTCAGGGCTCACGAGCGAGTCACACAGCACCGTATCGGGAACGAACCCGCGAAGCTGATAATACCGCTGCATCAGCGCTGCTGCCGCAGAGGAATCAAGTATTTCGTCCGCACCGAAAAAGAAATGCTCGCGGTCGGTGACAGCGCCTCCTCTTATCATGAGGACCACGGCGCAGCTTCCCAGTTCGTCCGTAAAAAATCCGAAAACATCCTCATTCACATCGGGCGATGTTATCACGTTTTGTTTTGATTCAAGCTTTTTCACCGCCGTTATACAATCGCGGAAAGCGGCTGCCTGCTCGTATTCCATCGCTTGTGCGGCTTTTTCCATATCTTCCTGCAGCTCGCGCAGCAGCGGACGTATATCCCCGCGCAATATCTTTTTCGCACCAGACACACGCTTCATATAATCTTCGTGCGACACCCCGCCGCGGCACGGAGCGATACACGCCCCGATGTGACAGTTAAGGCACGGGCGCGTACCTATATCCTTCGGAAAACTCTTCGCGCACTGTGGAAGCTGCATCGCCTTCAGCACCGCGCCGCGTATCGACTGCGCTGCACCCGCCGAAGAAAACGGTCCGAAATACGCACCCGGGCCTTCCCGCTTATATGTCACCGTCACACGAGGGTATTCGCCGTTCGTCACGCACACATAAGGGTATCCCTTCGAGTCCTTCAGCTTGATGTTATAGCGCGGCATATATTGCTTTATAAATTGGTTTTCCAGCACAAGCGCCTCGATCTCCGTCTCGGTGTAATAAACCTCAAAATCGCCCACCGAGGCGACCATCTTCAGAGTCTTGCCGCTGTGTTTTGCTCCGCTTGCAAAGTAGCTCGACACCCTGTTGCGCAATGCCTTGGATTTTCCGACATAAATCACCCGCCCCGCCGGGTTCTTCATGATATACACCCCGGGCGAAAGCGGCAACCGGCGCGCTTTTTCAAGTAATTGACTGCGTTCCATTTTCGCTCCGTTAAAAAAACGGCGGGGCTCCACCCCGCCTGAAACATATCATTCGTCAGTCGTTAAAACCTGTCATTATCAGATCGGCAAGCCCGTCGACCGCAGCCTGTTCATCATCACCGTCAGCAAGCAGCGTTATCGTATCGCCCTTGATTATCCCGAGCGAAAGCACACCCAAAAGGCTCTTTGCATTAGCTCTCTTGTCACTCTTCTCTATCCAAATAGAACTGACAAAACTGTTAGCCTTCTGCGTGAAAAACGTCGCCGGTCTGGCGTGGAGTCCCACCGTATTCTGTATCTCTATCTGTCTGGTGATCATAGCAGCCTCCGAGGTGCAGATTAAATGACAACATTATCTTACCAAAATAATGTTTATTTTTCAAGTAGCATTTCCACGATTTTTAGCCGAAATTACACCGCTCAATCACATCGTTTTGGGCAATTTTACTCATTGATCAGCACTTTTTCTATAGTCGCGGTACACCGGACATTTGCCACGGTGATCGAAATAGCCGTGCCCTCGGACAATTCCGTGCCGTCATCGGTATAAAGCTTCTCGTCACGCTCCATTGCATCTGTTCTGACCGTCAAAACCACGTCCCGGTAATTTTTCAAAGTTCCGTCCACCT
>URSI01000230.1 GCA_900550505.1 uncultured Eubacteriales bacterium | reverse complement strand
CGACCGGTCTCACCTCAATCGGCGGATCAAGAAGTCCCGTTGGACGGATCACCTGCTCTGCCCGCAGAAGCTCATGATCCGCCTCATACTCGCCCGGTGTTGCTGAAACGCAGAGAATCTGATCCAGTTTGCTCTCAAATTCTTCAAAATTTAACGGTCGGTTATCCAGCGCCGACGGCAGGCGGAAGCCATACTCCACCAGCGTTTTCTTGCGCGACTGGTCGCCCGCGTACATACCGCGCACCTGCGGCAGCGTGATGTGCGACTCGTCCACAATCACCAGAAATTCATCCGGGAAATAATCCATCAGCGTACACGGCGGTTCTCCCGGTTTCGAACCAATCAGATGGCGCGAATAATTCTCGATACCGCTGCAGAACCCGAGATATCTGAGGTTTTCAATATCATACATGGTGCGGGAACGTATCCGCTGAGCCTCGAGCAGCTTTCCCTCACGCATGAAATACTTTTCACGCTCGACCATCTCCGCTTCTATCTCTTCGAGCGCCTTCTCACGCTTCGCCTCGTCCGTGACATAGTGGGAGGCGGGATAAATGGCGCAGTGCGAAAGCCGCGCCGTCAGCTCACCCGTGACAACATCTATCTGTGAGAGCCTGTCGATCTCGTCACCGAACAGCTCCACCCTCACCGCTTCGTTCGTAGCGCCGGGCGGAAAAATATCTATCGTGTCGCCCCGCACACGGAAGTTATTGCGTTCAAAAGCTATGTCGCTGCGCGAATACTGAAGCGCAGTGAGCCTTGCGGTAAGCTCCTCGCGCGGGAGCACTGCCCCCGGGCGAAGCGATATGACCTGCCGGCGGTATTCCTCAGGATCGCCGAGAGTAAATATGCACGATACGGAAGCTACGACGACAACGTCACGGCGCTCGAACAGCGCACTTGTGGCAGAATGACGCAGCTTGTCTATCTCGTTGTTTATGGCAGCGTCCTTTTCGATGTATATATCCTTGCCCGGAACATAAGCCTCAGGCTGATAGTAGTCATAATATGATACAAAATACTCGACCGCGTTCTCGGGAAAAAACTCCTTGAACTCGGAGCAAAGCTGCGCCGCCAGCGTTTTGTTGTGCGCCAGCACCAGTGTAGGCCTGTTGACCTCGGCTATGATATTTGCCATCGTGAAGGTCTTGCCCGAGCCCGTAACACCCATCAGGACCTGGTCACGATATCCCTTGCGCAGTCCGTCTACAAGGCTCGCTATCGCCTCCGGCTGGTCACCGGTAGGCTTATACGGCGCTGCCAATTTGAAATTGTCCGTTGCGAGTCCCCCCCTAACAGCGACGCTTTGATTTACGGTGTCTGAAAAACGCGCCGCAACACAAAAATATCCCCCGCGCATAACGGAGCTGTCGTCCGCGCTTAACGAACGGTCACGACGGTTGCGGTCAAAAAAGAAACGCACAAAATCCGAAACTCCTCTGAATCTGTATTATATCACGAAAATTCGCAAAATAAAAGAGCATGTCCGACTTATTTTCAAAAAGTTCACATCTGCACCCTGCCGTTGCGGAAAGGAGTCGATTTCCCGCACGTTCATGGGATGGATACCGCATATGACTTTTCGGCAGCCCGTACACGTTCGATCCCGCATATACGCGCTTTGTCCGCCGGAACAGCATACAGCGGTCGTTAATGCAGCGATCAACAGTCAGGCAGAAACGCCGATGTCGGCGCACGAACGGTCTGAAGCCGGAACAAGCACAAGCCGGACGGTTTGTTTGCACCGAAAACGTCGCATATACTGCAGCCGTTTTCATGTGAAACGGGTTGATTTATGTGTGTTTTTTGTGATATAATTGAGTAAATATTTGCAAGAGGGAGAACCATGAGAAAAACTATCGCTTTTTTACTTGTATTCTTCATGCTGGTCGCTTCGGCTTCATGCGCCGACGACGCCGGCACCGCATCCCCCGGCAATGACGATTCCGGCACGGATACATCGGAATACCCTGCCGTCACCTGGGACGGAAGCACCGCAAACGGATTCCGCGCCGGCGACGGCACGGAGAGTTCTCCGTACGAGATAACCGACGCTTCTCAGCTCGCATTGCTTGCCGCGCGGGTAAACGAAGGGACCGAATATGACGGCAAGCATTTTTCGCTTTTATGCGACATCGATCTCAACAATATCGAATGGGTGCCCATCGGAAACGGAAAATATGCTTTCAAGGGCGTTTTTGACGGCAACAGTCACACCGTCAAAAATCTGA
>URSI01000229.1 GCA_900550505.1 uncultured Eubacteriales bacterium | reverse complement strand
GTCCGCTGTGTTCCAGGTGAAGTGAATTCTCTCTGGCAGCGCGTACCAGTATATCATACACGCTTTCACCCTCTGCAAATTCTACGGAAACAGAGCCTAAAACGCAGCCGTCAGACGGTACGCCGTCGCGTCCTGCAATAGTATCGCATCGTATCGTCAGAGTTGCACTGCCGTCAGCTGCGATACTCTCGTTTGAATAATATTCCTCCGGTGTACGTATGTTCAGCAGGGCAGTGATGCCGCAGAGTGTAAGGGTTAACGCTGAGATGAGCAATATGTTTTTTAAAGTAAGCCGCTTTTTCGCAGCCATGGACAACAGCGTGGCAACAAACGCAAGTAAAATAAGTCCGATAATGATCCATTTGATATTTGTCCCGTTGTAGTCGGGAGCCACGGATGCCACACCTGAGGCAAGCCCTGAAGTTTCGGCGGTCGAAGCTATACCGCTCACATCGTCCGGCTCAGCAGTATCCTTTTTTGCTAAGATAAACAGCGCCCCCGAGCCGTTTTCAAGCTTTTCGAGCGCCACGACGGCGCAAAAAGCCTGAGCCGTAGCATTTGCGTTGGATTCACCGCCCTGAACGTGAGAAAATGTCCCGTCTTTGAGCATAAAACGCATCAAGGCGTCAAAAACATTACCGCCCGTAGCAGTAAATCGTGCATCTTCGCGGCAGTCTATGTCAATCGATGCCAGAGCAATTATCACTTGAGCGGCACTTTCTGCAGATTCTGCGCCGAAAGATGCAAAACCACCGTTGCCGAGCTGCTTTTCTATGAGCAGCTCGACAGCGCTCTCGTTGACGGTGCCGTCGCCGCCGCAGGCGTAAAACCGCAGGGGCTCCCCGGTGTGGTGCCAGCGCCTGTATTGCCATTGCCGTAACGTCGACATCCGAAAACTTGCCTGTTACAGCCCAACCGCCGTCCTCCAGTCTTAAATCAAGCAGTTTACCGATTATATTTTTGCCAAGCACCTCATCGCCGCAGTTATTGTTAATAAGGTGGAGAGCGAAAATGAGGGTCATTATCCCCCCCTTATCGTATGTACTTTCGGCTATCGAAGAAAGTTCAGGGGCGTCCGGAGACACTCCGGCGGAAATCATTGCAAGCGCCGTGCGTTGCCGAGAAACGGCGTTTCCGCTGTCTGCATCGTGTGCAGCGGTGTCAAAGCGTTGTTCGGAGCGTTGGTTCAGCGCAATGGTGTACCAATCCGCAGCGGAGCTGCCGCTTTCTCTCAACAGTGATATGCTTTCGGATACTGTTGCGATATCCGTGCCTCCCATAGCACCGGTTAATATCGTATCGGCTAAATTGCTGATATTTGTTTCGACGGCGGCATCTGCAAGTATCGGAAAAGCTGCAAATAAAAAGGCAAAAAAAAGCGTGACAATGAATTTTACTTTATGCAGCATGTTTTTTTGTCATGCACAGAACAAGTGACGCTGATAACACGGCTGTGACAAGCATAGCGATATAAATGAACACGGAGTCTCCGGTCGCCGGAGTCTCGGACGCCGTGTTTACTTTGCAAACAGGCGGTACTATGACGCTTCCGTCCAGCGTTGCGCTGAGAATAAATGAACCGTTTTCGCTGACGGTCACTGTTGCTTTGCCTTCATCATTCGTTGTAACTCCGATGTCCTTCCCGTCAATGGTTATCTTCGCTCCGCTGACGGGGAGCACCACCGGGGCCCAATCCGCGTCAAAGGTCGCTTCACATAATGTCAATTCAAAACTATTTCCGTTCGTTGTGCTTATCTCATTCTCCGTAAAGAACAGATATCTGTCAGACCAGTTTTGTGTGTCAGAATACACGTATGCGTAGATGTAATCACCGTCTTTGACAGCGTCGGCAAGACTCAACGCGCTCGAATTGTTAACATAATATCCGTACGCACCGCCATTGTCTACGCCCCACAGCTTTGTAAGGCTTAAACCATAATCGGTGGACGCATAGCCGAATCCGGCAGACGAACCGCCATCATAATGAGCGTCGTGCGCTGCTATGAGTGCGTCGCATATTGTTAATGCACCGTCGTCATCAAGGTCTGAAACCGTCACCTCTGCCAGCACAAGAGGCAGCGTACCGGAGGCGTCGGATATCGTGACGGTGACAATAATGTCAGTTTCCTCCGCCGCCACGGCAAAGACCGTAAACATAAGTGCGGTGATTAAAACAGTTACCAGCAGTTTGAAATACTTCATTTTTCGTTGTTCCTTTCGTGCGTTGGTTCTTTTTTGCGGGATTTGAATATCTCACGGCGTTTTTGCTTGGCACGGATGCGTTTTTGTTTGTTCAGCAAAAG
>URSI01000228.1 GCA_900550505.1 uncultured Eubacteriales bacterium | reverse complement strand
GAGCGGCGCGTCACGCCATACCGCCCATTTGCCGTAATACCCCGGGTCGGCCTTTTCTGCCTCCTGCCTTGCTCTGATGTCCGCAAGCTCCTCGGGCGTGCAAAAGCAGGGATAGGCCTTGCCCTCCCTTACAAGCTTCTTTGCGTATACCCTGTATATATCGATACGTTTGGACTGTATATACGGACCGTAGTCGCCTTTATCTCCGTCGGCGGTGGCGCCTTCGTCGAATCTGACTCCGACCTCCTCAAGCGCACGGATTATGGACTGGACCCCGTTTTCGACCGTGCGGGCGGTATCGGTATCCTCAATACGCAAATAAAACACGCCGCCGGACAGATGTGCAAGCCGCTCGTCCGCAACCGCCTGATAAAGCCCGCCGAAATGAACAAATCCGGTGGGCGACGGTGAAAAGCGCGTCACCTTTGCGCCCTCGGGCAGGGGACGCGGCGGATACCTGAGCTCGAGCTCTTCCGGCGTCATGGTGACATCGGGATACAGGAGCTCGGCGAGGTATTCATAATCTGAAATCGTCATCTTTTATCTCCTCAATACTGCTTTACACTCGGAAATTACGCACGGATAAAACCGGGAAAATTTTAACATGCGGCGCAAGCTTTGTCAACCTCATATTTCCCTATGACCTGGGTCATAAAGCAATTCTTCTTCAAGTGAACGGCAGTCGTCAGAAACCATTACTCGCCCACGACATGAACGCGCAGCATATTTGTCGTACCGGATTTACCGAGCGGAACGCCCGCCGTTATGCAGGTCAGATCACCTTCCCGCAGCAATCCCCGTACTCTCGCAGCTTCAACGGATGCGGAAAACAGCTCGTCGGTGCTGCTTTTTTCCTCTACAAATACCGGTGCTATGCCCCACGAAAGATTCATCTGCCGCAGTACCCTCTCATCAGGCGAGCACCCTATTATGGTGACGCACGGGCGGAACTTTGATATCATCTCTGCTGTGGTGCCCGACTTCGTGACGGTGATTATGGCCGCCGCGTCAAGGTCATGTGCCGCCGAACAGGTCGCGTGCGATATGGCATCCGTCACGTTGCAATGAGACGCGGATGAAAACATGGAAAATCTCTTCTTGTAATCTATATCCGCTTCGGTGCGCTCGGCTATCCGCGCCATTGTACGGACAGCCTCCACCGGATATGCCCCCGCAGCGGTCTCACCCGAAAGCATTATCGCCGACGTGCCGTCGTATATGGCGTTTGCAACGTCTGTCGCCTCCGCGCGTGTCGGACGCGGATTCTTCATCATGGAATCAAGCATCTGTGTTGCAGTTATGACGTGCTTGCCCGCGCGGCATGCCTTCTTAATGAGTTCTTTCTGCACCACCGGCACCTCTTCAATGGGTATTTCCACTCCGAGATCGCCCCTTGCGACCATGATGCCGTCACAGGCTTTCAGTATCTCGTCGACATTCTGCACGCCCTCACTGTTTTCGATCTTTGCTATCACTTTTATCGATCTTCCGCCCAGCCGCGCAAGCTCTTCCTTTATCTGGGAGATATCGGAGGCGGTCCGTGTAAATGAAGCGGCTACAAAATCAAAGTCATTCTCCACCGCAAATCGCAGGTCAGCCCTGTCCCGGCTGCTGATAAACGGCAACGAAAGCCTCACTCCCGGAACATTGATACCCTTGTTCGATGATATCACTCCGCCGTTGATGACGGTACATGATATCTCTGTCTGCGAAACGCTCTCTACCGCAAGCTCCACAAGCCCGTCGTCTATGAGTATACGGCTGCCTCTGATCACATCTCCCGGGAGTCCCGAAAAGCTTACACATGCACCGTCCGCACAGCCGTCGGTCTCACGGGTAGTCAAAACAAAGCTTTGCCCCGGCTTGAGCTCCACACGTCCGCATGAAAAGCAGCCGAGCCTTATCTCGGGTCCCTTGGTATCTGCCAGCAATGCCACAGGGAGCCCCAGTTCTTCCCTAACACGCTTGACAGCCTTGATGCGCTCGAGGTGCGTCTCATGGCTCTGATGCGAAAAATTGACCCGTGCCACATCCATGCCCGCGAGCATCAACGCTCTGAGCACCTCATCGCTGTCGGTCGCAGGTCCGAGCGTACATATCATTTTTGTCTTTCTCATTTCAATCAACCGCTCCTTTCACCGGCGTACGGCGCAGGCCGTACCGAGTACACTTTGTACTTTACACACTTATACATATATATGATAAACACAAACGCCCGATGTTTCAATAGTCATATCAACGAATTTTCAAATCTCCTGCCGCGCTTTTTCATTCACAAGACTAATATGCACAAAAACCCGGGACAGACCGGCTGTTTTCGGGGAAAAACCTTGACAAATGAGAGAAAGAGTAATAT
>URSI01000227.1 GCA_900550505.1 uncultured Eubacteriales bacterium | reverse complement strand
AGTTCACAAATACTGTGAATGACCCGTAATCGGATGAGCCCGGAGCGGCCGTAAGACGTCGGGCAACTTCTTTTTGCACCATTATTGTTATTGAATTGATCCTGCTTATCCTGATCAGCTTTGTAATTATCGGGGTCGTTATGTAGTAGGGAAGATTCGCGACGACTGAAAAATGCCCTTCAAAATTTTCGTCAGCAAGCTTTTCTATGTCCAGCTTCAGTATGTCGTCGAATACGACGTTCAAATTTTCATGGCTTGCAAGCACATTTTCCAGCAGAGGCTCAAGTGTTCTGTCGATCTCAACAGAAACCACTCTTTTACAGTGCCGGCAAAGAACTTCAGTCAGAACACCACGTCCCGGACCAATTTCAAGCACTTCGCTGTCACATCCGACTCCGCATTTGGCCACGATCTTTTCGGGTATATCCGGACCTATGAGAAAATTCTGACCGTACTTCTTCTTTGGGGTATGTGTGACGGCAAAATCGGTTTGAGGCTCACGCATCAGCTGTCAATGAGAGTCAAAAACACGGCACGGCCGCCGACCGCGTACTGACCATGCTCGATGGCCGGGTTAAAATAAATACAATCACCTGCGTTCAGCGTGACAGTCTTATTTCCGATGATGACAGCAACTTTGCCCTCAATGACATAATTGAATTCCTGACCGCTGTGTGTCACAAGCTTGGGCAGCGTGTCAGACGGGTCGATCGTGACAAGCATCGGATCCTTATTACGACCTACAAAATTGTATGCCAGCGCTTCAAACGAGTAGCCGGGGAAACGTTCCACCGCTATCCCGCAGCCCTTCCTTGTCACCGTATAATCCGTCATACGAGGTGACTCACCGATCAAAAGTTCTGTCGGATCTACACCCAGTGCTGCCGCTATGTCATATATGACACCCGCAGGGATGTCGCCTTCGCCTTGCTCATACTCCAGATATTGAGACTCGGTGAATCCCAACTTATATGCCAACTGTTCGGGAGAGGTCTCTAAAGCCTCACGCAGATAACGTATCCTGCTCTTTATCTGCCTGATATGCTCCATTGAATCCATAGGACACCATCCTTTCAAAAACAAGTGACGTAGGAGTATCTGCCTGCTTACCACAAGATTTCAAACATACGCACACATACAATAATGATATCACACCATATGTTCGAAATCAAGCATTTTACAAATTATTTATCAATATTCACAAGGTTTTCATATATCACCGCTCGTCCCCGCCATGAAAAGGCACGTGAACCAAACTCTTCGTCGTTCATGTTCGATACAAGTTGAGAAGTCGGCTCACATATCAAATCAGTGCCAAAAAAGGATATGGGAGAATGAAGCACATTATTATTCAACGGGCAAACATCCTGACAGATATCACATCCCCATGCAATATCGTGTGAGCGCAGCAGCTCTAACTCTTCCTCAGACCTCTTCTTTTTTTGAGATATCGCCGAGAGACAGGCGGCATAATCTCTCGTTTTAATGGTGCCTGAAGGACAGGCGTTCGCACATCTTCCGCAATCCGCACACAGCATAGGCTCGATTGCAGTACAGTCTATTTGCAAGTCGGTAATTATTGTGCCAATGAATACGTACGAGCCGTAAACATGATTTATAAGCAGTGAGTTTTTTCCCAATACTCCGAGCCCCGCTTTTGCGGCGGCATCTTTCTCATCTATTGGAGACGCATCTGCACTGCCATAAAAAGAAAACCCCGCGAACAATTCGCGCAGTTCCGGCAGAATATATGAAAAAAGTCTGCGCGCATAAAGGTGATAATCTCTTACCGCCGCATACTTGGATATATACGAAGCGGTATTTTTTTTAGTCTTATACGGCATCAAAAAGCAGATTAGTGTTTTAGGAGAAGTGATAGGTAACGATTTTGAAGGATTTGTTTTCACCGTTTCAAATGGTATGAAACCCAATTCGGTAATATCATGCTTTTTGAACAATGCACGAATTATTGAGACAGAACTGTTGTTATTCATTTTCATAAAACACTTAAGAATAAGAAAAACCGGCAAATCGTAAGACAGATTTACCGGTTTTCAAAAGTCAATCGGTAGTGTACGGCAAGAGAGCGATATAGCGTGCGCGTTTGATCGCTTCAGTCAGCTGACGCTGATGCTTTGCACAAGTGCCGTTGACACGACGAGGCAATATCTTTTCACGCTCCGAAGTATGCTTTTTCAGACGCGTGACATCCTTGTAGTCGATGTGATCAATATTCTCGGCGCAAAAAGCGCAAACTTTTTTCTTTTTCTTGCCTCTGAACTGACTTTTATTTTCTCTCGGTTCTCTGTTGTCTCTGTCCATTGAAATTGACCTCCTTTTTTGTTATCCGCTTTCAAAAGGGAAGCGCATCGTCAGACGAAATATCTTCAAATGCCG
>URSI01000226.1 GCA_900550505.1 uncultured Eubacteriales bacterium | reverse complement strand
GCGCATCAAACGCGGAGCTTACGACTTTGGGGGACAGCTTCGGAGTTATTGCGCTCACTAACGGGACTATTGCGAACGAGACAGCCATGGCGATGCACCCGAACAGTGCGGCGTCGTTTTTAGCTGCGTCAAAATCCTTTGTCAGCGTAGTTATGATTATAAGTGCCCCCATGGTCACGACGCCAGACAGCATACCCGCCCACGCACCGGCACGTGTGGTACGGCGGCTGTAAAGTCCCCATATAAACGGACCGATAAAGCATCCGGCTACGACGCCCCAGGCAAACGACATCAGGTTGACGATGAAGGAAATGTTCTGTATGGCAAAAAAGTACGAAAGCGCAACGAACACGACGCACAGCACACGGGTCAGTGATATCTGACGGCGGGGACTTATGTCCTTGCACGCCACGGCCGTCAGGTCGACCGAGATTGCGGAGCTTGAGGTGAGTACCACGGCCGAGAGGGTAGACATGGAGGCTGAAAGCAGCAGAAGAAGCACCACTGCAAGCACGATGTTCAAGGCGAAGGATTGAGAAAACACACGATAAAGTACGGTCGGCACGATAGCGTCATAGCCGCCTTCGAGAGCAGGCATTCCGTTCTCGGCGGCGTCTATAAACAGGTGTCCCATCGATCCCACAAAATATGCACCGCATCCTGTTATCAGGCAGAAAACCGTGGATATGACAGCGCCGCGTCTGATGCTTGATTCATCTTTGATGGCGTAGTATTTGTGCAGCATCTGCGGCATCCCCCATACTGCGAAAGAGGTAAGTGCGATGTTGACGGCGAGAAACCCGAAGCTGTCGCCGCCAAGGGGTGCTACGAGCTGTTCATCTATCGCTGCGAGCTTGTCGTACATGCCCGAAAAGCCTCCGACTTCCGGTCGAGCGAGCAGCACTGCGATCATGACGACTATACCGCCGATCATTATCACACCCTGTATCAGGTCGTTCAGAGCCGTTGCCACATATCCGCCGAGCATGAGATATGCTGCCGTCAGCAGCGCCACAATAAGCATACACGACCATTCGGGCATCCCCGGGAACACGGCTGAAAACATCACTCCCAGTCCCTTATACACGCTTGCAGCGTACGGCACGAGAAATATGAAGATTATTACCGCAGCAAATACCTTCATACCGTCGGAAGCATATCGTGATCCAAAAAACTCCGGCATGGTCCGTGAGTTCAGCCTTCTGGTCATCGAGCGTGTGCGCGAAGCAAACAGCAGCCATGACGCGAGTGCGGCTATCAGTGCGTTTCCGATGCCGATCCAAAGGCTTCCGAGTCCCACGTCCCAACCGTGCTTTCCGGCGTATCCGATAAAAATAACGGCCGAAAAATATGAGGTGCCGTATGCTATTGCCGATACCCACGGCCCCATGCGCCTGCCGCCGAGCAGGAACCCGTCAATCGAGTTCGCTCTTTTTTTTGAGTAAAAGCCTATCAGCAGCATACCCGCTGCAAACAGGACAAGTACGGTGATTGCTATTGCTTGTGTCATGTCCGTTATCTGCCGTCCGGCAGAACCCTTTCTTTTTTCCAGCTTATTGACTTTGCGTCTGTTATCTCAGTCGTTGATTTTCAGACCGCGTGACATCGCAGTCACCCCGGTGCGTGAAATCTCTATTATTCCGTGTGATTCCATTAGCGCTCTGAACGCCTCAAGCTTGCTCTCGTCTCCCGTTATCTCCAAAACCATGCTCTCGGGAGTAACGTCAACCGCTTTCGCGCGGAATATGTCGCAAACCTGCATTATTGCGGCACGGTTGGCGTCGGTGGCGTGTACTTTGACAAGAAACAGCTCGCGGGCGATATAATTCGGCTGCTCGAGCAGTGACACGGAGCGCACGTCCACCAGCTTTAACAGCTGACTTTGTATCTGCTCTATCGTGTGTTCGTCGCCGATGCACTCGATTGTCATGCGCGAAATATCCCTGTCCTGCGTCTCGCCTACCGTGAGACTGCGTATATTGTATCCGCGCCTTGCAAAAAGTCCGGAAATTCGAGTCAGTACGCCGAAATGATTGTTTACCATGACGCTTATAAAGTATGTGTTCATATGTATTCGTTCCTGTCAGTGATACATTCCACAACGGACGGTGTGCTGCCGCGCAGCGCTTCGTTGAGCACAGCGGTGGGATCGTCTCCCGGACCGATACGGTAGTAACGCGCCCCGCACGCCGCTGCGGTATGCGAAAAATCAATGCTCCTGTCAAATGAGGTTTGATAGAATCTGTCCTTGCACCTTATATGCTGCCAATAACGTACCATTCCGAGCGATGCATTGTTAAACAGCACTACGGTTATCTGCATACCCTCCCGTAAAGCAGTGATAAGCTCGTTTGCGCTCATCGAGAAGCTGCCGTCTCCGCTGAATACAACGGCTCTGGAGGCG
>URSI01000225.1 GCA_900550505.1 uncultured Eubacteriales bacterium | reverse complement strand
AAGGTCGCGGCAAATCTGTTCGTTTTTTCACTGCTTGCAGTTTTTGATACGGCTTGCGGCATGCGCTCCGGGCTGACGTCGTATGCGGCGATTTCGGCTTATGCCGCAGCGTGGACGATGATTTCTCTGCTTGCGTTTACGTCGGCTGCCTGTTTGTACGATCGTGACAGTATGGCGGCACTGCTGAAAGCGATAAAAAACCGTCGTGTCGGGAATGATGCAACGACCACGAACGATCCGCGCTGAAAGTGATGTGGAATTGGCGTTTTTGTTGTGCAATGTGTTGACTTGAACGTTTGATAATGGTATCATAATGCCGTGCCGCCGGGTTTGCGCGATCGTTTTAGCCGGGCGGCAACTTCAGACTGTGCTGCCGGAGGGGTTCGGGATGAAACTTGCAATCGTTACATATCGTCATAGCGACATCAGCAGCCTTTGGGGATCGCTGCCGGGTGTTGTTGCGGAATATCACAGACCTGATGAGGTCACAGACTGCACGCTCGCAGGGTGTGACGCGGTTGCACTGCTCGGCGGCACCGGGAGCAGGCCACTGGTGCTTCCTGCATGTGCGCGCGCGGAGCTTGAGCGTTGTATAACCGGCGGGGTGAGGGTGTTTGCGGAGTTTACCGGGAGCATAGATGATATATATACACCTGCCGAGGCAGAGAGCACGAGGTTTTCCCGGCTTGTCGTCAACGGCGAGATCGCGGGGCTGAACAGGGGTGATCTGCTTGAAGATCAATGCAACAGTCACGCAAAGGCATATTTCAGCAAAAAAAAGCAGCCGCCGCTGCTGTACTATAAAAAGCTTGTCCCGTCACATGACAGTGTGAGCGTGGACGAAAATGATTTTTCTTCACTTGATTCGTGGGCGCTGTGGCTTGAAAGACCCAATCTTATGATATGTACTTTCAGGCTCTGTGATTTTGTCAGGGCGAGATTCTCACCGCTGCCGCGCTGGGAATCGCTCATACGCATGATATCGGAGTGGCTGACAGGCATGGAGCCGCTTCACTTTGCACGTGGATATACGCTGACATCGGATGACGGCAGACCGTTCGAGACGCGGCTCCGTGAGTGCTTTGATGCCGGCATCAGGTGGTATTTTGAGTCCGGAATGCTCATAGAAGACGGTAAGGGCGGCATTCGTGAGGGGCTTATGACGGAGATACTTCCGGACGGAGCACAGAACGTTGCGGACACCGTACGCGCCGACTGCACTGGTGAGGCGTCCATGGCATTCCTTGCCGATTATCTGGTCAACGGCACCGGGCGTTCTCTTGAGATCAGCAAAAGGCTTGAAGATTTTTGCTATGACAGGCTTCAGATATCCGGAGGAATGTACGACGGTATGCTTCGCTGGTCTGAGGTCGCGTGGAATGTCTGCTATCAGGATGACAACGCGAGGGTGATCATACCGTCACTTTTAAGGATCATATATACGGGAGACCGCAGCAGGCTGCCGGATTGCTGCCGCGCGCTGGATTTTCTTGTGCGTACCACGGGTACCGACGGATTGCGTGTCGCAAGGACCGATAATCTGTTTCTCGACGATGCTGAAACAGAACGGCTCCGCACCGCGCCGGGCGGATTCCCGAGCGCCCATTACAACGCATTTTACGGGGCGGCTCTTGTTATGTGCGGCAGACTGGCATCGCGGGAAGACTTTATTCAGGTGGGAGTAAGGTGTCTTGAAAGCATAATGGCCGTGTATCCCGAGACCGCGCGCGAGCACAGCGAAACTCAGGAACTTTGCCGCCTTATCCTGCCGCTCGCATGGTTGTATTCAGTCACGGGTAAGGACGAGCATAAAGCTTATCTTTACAGGGTGACGGATGATCTCTCGAGACTGCATCATGCGTGCGGTGCATATCTTGAATGGGATACAGGCTATAAGGCGGCGTGCAGCAGAAAGGAAAACGGGGAGTGCTCGCTGCTTGCGGAAAACGGAGACCCTGTAGTTGACCTTTTGTATTCGGTCAACTGGCTGCCGCTGGGCTTTTGGCAGGCATATCTTGTCACGGGCGATGAACGGTTCAGACAGTTGTGGCGCGGTATAGCCGAATTTATGATGAGCGCGCAGCTGCACAGTGATAACAGAATGATAAACGGTGCGTGGGCACGCGGATTTGATGCCGACAAGCACGAGGTCTACGGTATACCGAATGACGTGGGTTGGGGACCTTGGGCGATCGAAAGCGGTTGGACCGTGTCCGAGATACTCGCGGGGCTCGGGTTTGGTTTATTGGATGAAAAACATATCGCGGCATCCGGACTTTCTCGTGCAGAGAAAAAACGCGGCACTGTTTAAAGCCGCGGACCTGACGGATATGCGATGATAGCCGGACCTTGCCAGCAGTGTGAAGGTGCGGCAAAGTCAGCGATCGTGACCAGGCCCGTTGCCG
>URSI01000224.1 GCA_900550505.1 uncultured Eubacteriales bacterium | reverse complement strand
ATTCATCGTGCACCTGCAGTATCAGTCTCGCGCCGGTGCCGCTTTCTTCAAGCGCCTTAAAAACGTCAAGCATAGCAAATTTTATTATATCCGCAGCCGTGCCCTGTATCGGGGTGTTTCTGGCGACCCGCTCTCCGAAACCCTGGACCGGTTTTTTGGGGCTGTTAAGCTCAGGGATCGCGCGGCGTCTGCCGAATTTCGTGACCACATACCCAAGCTCACGCGCCGTGGCAACCGCATTTTCAAGATATTCCCGAACAGCCGGATAATGGCTGAAGTAACTGTCTATATACCGAGCCGCTTCACGTCTGGTGATACCGAGATCGCGCGAAAGTGAAAAATCCGAAATACCGTAAACGATACCGAAATTCACAGCCTTGGCGCGCTTGCGCATCTCAGCCGTGACATCCTCCGGCGCAACGCCGAACACCTGTGATGCCGTGGCGGTGTGTATGTCCTCACCGTTTTCAAACGCCGATTTCATCGTCTCGTCACCGGATATATCGGCAAGCACCCTCAGCTCGATCTGCGAATAATCGCAGTCTATCAGCACACAGCCCTCACGGGCGAGAAAAAACCGCCTGAGCTCTCTGCCGAGCTCTGTCCTCACGGGTATATTCTGCAAGTTCGGTTCAACAGAGGAAAGCCTTCCCGTAAGCGTAAGAGTCTGTCTGAATGTAGTATGGATGCGTCCGTCACGATCGCTGACGCAATCACGAAGTCCGTCCGCATATGTGCTCTTCAGCTTTGCAAGCGCACGATACTGCAAGACAAGCTCAACAACAGGATAATCGTAACGAAGCTTTTCCAATACGTCGGCGTCGGTGGAATAACCTGTTTTTGTCTTTTTGCCGGATTTGAGTCCCAGTTTTTCGAACAGCACCACACCGAGCTGTTTGGGGGAATTGATATTGAAACGCTCGCCGGCGAGCGCATAGACAGCTTCGCTCAGTTTATCGGCCGCGGCACCCAACTCGAGAGAATAGCGTTCCAGTCCTTTGGTATCGACCGAAAACCCCGCCTTTTCCATCTCAAAAAGCACATTTGCCAGCGGCTTTTCAAGTTCGGAATAAAGCCTGTAACAACCCGTATCCTCAAGGATACCGAGCAGCCTATCGCGCAACCGGCCGAGCGCCGACGCCTCATCGGTAAGCGTCTCCCCGAGACACACCGCCGCAAGCGACGCAGAGGTGGCGCCGCCCTCATTGGGATAAGCAAGATACCCCATCAGCGACACATCATCTCCGAGACTGACGAACCGCGCTCCCGCAAGCTCGTCCAGTTTATGAGCAAGCTCTTTGAACGACCACACGGTCACTTTATATCCGGGATCCGAAAACAACGGCACTGACTCGGGGAACGGTACCTCAAGATTCACTTCTCCGTTGCTGACGTGCAGCATACCCGTATCGGGAGCAAGAGATGCAAAGACCTCGCCGCGGGACGCAAGCTCCAACGCCTCGCTTATCCCCGCGTATTTATATTCCGCTGTACGCTCCGCAAGCGGCTTGCTCAGCGCAAAGCGCTCAATGAATTTAGTAAACTCCAGCTCCGTGAACAATTCGAACAGTCCGCCCTCGTCGCGCGGCTTTATGCGGCAATCGGCTGCACGCGGGCAGTTCGGGACATCGGTAACTATTTCGGCGAGGCGGCGGCTGAGATACGCCTGATCCTTTCCGGTTGCAAGTTTGTCATGCAATGCGCCTCCGATACTGTCAAGTGCCTCATACACTCCGTCAAGCGAGCCGTGTTCGCATATCAGGCGCAGAGCCGTCTTTTCGCCCACGCCTGCTACCCCGGGAATACAGTCAGACCGGTCGCCCATGAGCGCTTTCACGTCTATAAGGCTGCGCGGCGATACGCCGTATTCCTCTGATATGCGTTCCGGCGTATAAACTCTGTCTTCATTGGATGCCGCAAGAATGACCGTTGTATGGTCACCGACAAGCTGATAGCTGTCCCTGTCGCCCGTAACGATCACCGCTTCCCCGCCCGCACCGACGGCGTCACGTGCAAGCGTACCGAGTATGTCATCCGCTTCATATCCCTCGCATTCGACACACTCAAGCCCGAAGAGGGAAACAAAGCGTTTTGCATACGGCAACTGCTGGGCCAGTTCCTCCGGCATCTTACGTCTGTCGGACTTGTAGCCGTCATACATTCTGTGACGAAAGGTCGGAGCACGCATATCAAAAGCTACAGCCGCATAATCATACGTGTCGGATGTAAGGTGCTTATTTACGATATTGACAAACCCAAAAACGGCGTTTGTATACACCCCCGAAGCCGTCGTCAACGGCTTTATACCGTAAAACGCACGGTTGAGAATGCTGTTGGCGTCAAGAATGAGAATTTTCATATGACTCTCCGATTTTTAAAATTTAGTAACACAAAAGCCGAAAAGAAC
>URSI01000223.1 GCA_900550505.1 uncultured Eubacteriales bacterium | reverse complement strand
GCAACTGTCGGGAGCGCCGACGGGAATTTTGCATTTATCATTGAAAATCCCGGCACTGCCGCTGTGAACGCTGCGTTTCTTCCCGGGAGCTTCTGGTATTCCGGAGCCGGAGGCGACGTTTCCGCGGAGATACCTTCGGGTAAGACGTGTCTGCTGAAAGCAGAGAGCGGAAGAAACAAACGAGCCGACGGAACGGTCTGCATAAGGATAACCCCCGCGGAGGGGCAGACTCTTTCCGGAGTGCGCGTAGGATACATCGCGATTTGAGAGCGGAGACACGGTAAAAGTAAGCGTTGCCACGGTAAATGTGAAAGGCGCGTCGTGCGGCGCGCCTTTCATTATACCGATTTTTTACGAACAAGTCAGATGGGGAGGATAAAATGACAGCAAAATCAATCGTTGATATAGCACTTGACATTATTGCCGAGCGTGACGGCGACGGCTCAAGACCAGTTGATATAGATTATTTTAATTCACGAGCGGTGGCATATGTCAACATAACGCTTGCCGAAGCGGCGCCGGTGAACTCGATGCTGATGGGCAGAGAGATAGATTTTGAGCCCGTAAGCGAGCTGACCGACGAGGTCGCCTGCGACCCGCAGGTGGCTTATACCGCATTGCCGTATAATCTGGCTGCGCTTTATATGCTCGCGGAAAACGACTCGCGCTATACGCTTTTCAGAGCGCTGTACGAGAATGCGCTGCTCCGTGCGGCGCGTGTTCGCCGTTCGGTGATACGGTCAATCACCGATGTTTATTGAGGCGGTATCATGAATAGCTTTAAATCAATGGTGAACGCTTTCGGCGGATTGAGCAGAGAAGGCAGTGAGGGGCGGGTAAGCGCGCGGGAGATGAAAAATATGTGCATCACCGAACAGCGCGGGCTGAACACCCGTGAGGCGCTCCGGGAGCTTAGCCAAACCGTCGGTGAAGCGATAGTTTATCTGTGGCGCGGGCGGTTGTCGTCCGGAGAAATATGTATTGCCGTTACCGAGAACCAGTTTTTCAGATTTTTTACCCAAACGGGAAAATTCCTTTTTATGGGTTACCATACGTCCGGAAGCTTTTCGTTTTTTACTTTCAATGACCGGCTGTACATACTTACCGGAAACGAGTATTACTGTACGGACGGCATCAGTGTTTCGCCGGTCGTAGGATATGTCCCGCTTGTCGCCGTGTCGTGCCCTCCGAGCGGCGGAGGTACTCCGTACGAGAGGGTCAATATGCTCAGTACGTATCGCAGGCAAAGTTTTTCGCCTGACGGGACCTCCAAGACGTTCAGCCTTTCGGAGAACGACCTCGCCCTTGTCCAATGGGTCAAAGTGGGCGGCGAAACCCTTGAGGCCACGCAATATACAACAGACACTGCTGCCGGAACAGTCATATTTACGACAGCTCCCGCCAAGGGGGACAACACGGTCGAGATCTGCTACCGCACGAAAAACGACAATTCCGACTGGGTCAAAAAATGTACCGGCGGATGTGCTTTCGGCAGCGGCAACGACACACGGGTATTCCTTTTCGGCGACCCGTCAAATCCTAACAGGCGTATCCATTCCGAGGTGGGTGACGGGATGCCGAGGGCGGATTACTTTCCCGAGACCAATTACACCCTGATACCGTCGGGACGTATAACTTCGATCATACGTCACTATGACAGGCAGCTGATCTTCTGCGACAACAGCGCATTCTTTTCCGTAGACGAGCTGCTGCAGGATTCGTTGGGCATGTACTACCATTCATTTCCCGTCTATTCACTGAATTCCGCCAAGGGACATATGCTCGACAGAAATTCTGCGACGTTGATAGACAACTGTCCCGTGACCGTTGCCGCCGACGGGGTGTACAGATGGGTCAATACTTCCGTGAGAGACGAACGGAATGCTGAGCTGATATCGGACCGCGTGGAGCCTCAGTTGCGCCCGATGATCGAGGCAATCGACACGCATCCTCTGATGATGCTCGATGCGGAGGACAGACGTGAGCTCTGGATATACAACGATGAAGGAAAGGCACTCATCTGGAATTATTCGATAGATGAATGGTATTATTATGAATTGCCGAATGTCACGTGTGCCTGCGAAACCGATTTCGGCATGGTTTTCGGCACACTGGGCGGAAAGGCGCTTTGCTTCGACGGAACGATGACAAAGGATCACGGCACGACCGATATCGACAGCTGCTATGAGACACATTACCTCAGCTTTGGTTCATTTGACGTCAAAAAGAGTATCTGTGAGATGAAGGTGGTGGTGCGTCCGGAAGTGAAAATACATTTCAGACTGAAAACATTCGGGGACGGAGACGTAAAGACCGGTACGGTATGTACAGTTACAAGGGAGGCTTCGGAGGGAGACGCGGGGTTGTGCAGGCTCCGGCGGCGCGTAAGATTGCGCAGATTTCAGGGTATGCGTTTTCGTATAGAGG
>URSI01000222.1 GCA_900550505.1 uncultured Eubacteriales bacterium | reverse complement strand
AATCTATTATCACTCTGTAATCGTTATGGGTACCCCAGCCGTTGTGAAAATAACCGTCCAGCAGAAACGGATCTCCGTTGTCAATCGATACTTCCACCGAGCCTGTTTTCGGATTGACGCTCCGCCTCGTGACCATGGTCAGCATCCGGCACTCAAAGGCAAATGTTATGGAAGCGCCCGGTTCTTCGGCAATGAATCCTCTTTCCCTGTACGGCTCTTCTTTATCGGCCTTTTTCCAGCCCGAATTTTCCACAACCGTAAGACTTTCGTTGTTCTCGATGTGTGAATCCATAAAGCGCAATGAATACAGCGGCGCTTCGGGCAATGGATCCGTTGTTTCATTCAGCGTCAGTTCTTTCTCCGAATACTCGATGGCAAAGGTTATAAAATCTGCAAGCAGGCTGTACCCATATGTGTTGGGATGACAGCCGTCGTAAATGAAATTGGACACGATGTAATCGGAAATATCGTTTTCTGTCATTTTATTTTCATAGTCGGTTCCGAATTCCTGCTTTAAATGCCATTTAAGTGCGTCTGCGAGGCTGGCGCACGGAATGTCGTAATACTTGCAGATAGGAATGTCAAGCTCTTGCGTGTTTCCGAGGCTTCCCATGCAGGAAAAAAGCACAAATATGTACGGAAGCGACGGGAGCATGAGCAATTTTCTCAGCAATGCTTCGAAAGCTTCGCGCGCGATATGCGGCTCGAGTATCAGGTCGTTTACTGAGTATTCGACGACTATCATATCGCAATTCAACGGCGCTGCGTCCCTTTCAACACGGGCACATCCGAAAAGAGACGTAGTCGTTCCGCGCCCTACATTTGTATATGTGATTTTACAGTTCGGATATTTGCTTTGAAACCATCTGTTTAGCAGGTCACCGTAATAGTTCCCGTCCGAACGCCCGGAACCCTCTGTTATTGAGCCGCCAAGCACGGCAAGATTTATGTCTTCTCCGGCTGCGGCTTTTTTCATAAGCTTTGTAAGCCGCCCGGCTGATCCTTTCATTATCAAAGCTGCCTCATTCAGGCTTTTTGGCTCTTTAAACGGATAGAGAAACTTGTCATCAAAAGTTTGTTTGTAAACGGTCGCATCTTCAAAAGGGTTGTACTTTACTTCATTTTTGTTGCTGTGCTGTTTCAAAATTAAAATTCCTTTTTTGTGCTGTAGATCGTAGAACCGTTTTTGATCAGACAAAACGTTTAATGAACGTATTTGTTGACACCAACGGTATTGAAGTGTATAATTATCGTGTGTATCAGGGTTCAGATGTGATGTGCTCACGCGGTTCTTCCACGCCGTTCACGGTATTTTTTCGGAGATACACCTGTTTGGCTTTTGAAAACCTTGGTGAAGTAGCTTTGGTCGTTGAAACCGCACATCCCGCCTACGTCCGCTATTGATATGCTGTCATCCAGTATCAGCGTTTTTGCCTTTTCTACCCTAATACGGTTGATGTATGAAAAAAGTGTCTCGCCCATTTCATCCTTGAACACCTTGCAAAGATATGAGCGGCTGAGATAGATGGCGGAGGCCACATCGTCAAGCGTTATTTTTTCGCGGTAGTTGGCTTTGACATATTGCATCGCTTTGTAGAGCACATCAGAATGGTGAGCTTTTGCATAGTCGAAGCAATACATTATAAATCTGTTCATGATACCGGTGACCCAGGAGCTCAGCTCGTCGGCAGAGTTGAGCTTACCGAGCTGTGTTATACTGTTTTCATTGAATATCAACACCTCTCGACCCTCTGCACCTGCGTCTATCGCAGCACGAGATAACCGCACGATAAGCTCAAGAAGCCTTACTTTCAACGCGGAAAGATCCGCACTGCCGGTAAAGTAAATGTATCCTAACAGCTCGTTTAAAAGCTTTCGGGCGCCTTCCTTGTCTCCGGCATCGATCAATGCACACAGCTTTTTTTCGTTGCTTATAAGAAATTCGCAGTCAACTCCCGAAACGTTGAGCTCGTCCTTGATCCGATAGATCTCCGAGAGCAGCTTGTCCTGCTTGAATACGCTTTCCTCAGGCGCAGAGAGACTCACAGACAGTGCAGCGGCATACAGTATTTCAGACGCGCTGTTTACTTTTGCAGCGTCCCAAACTGTAAGTTTTCTCAGCGCGTGGTGCAATGAGTGGTCGGGTATGTCAAGAAGCGTGTCCTCTATGTCGCCCATAACTATTGGACCAAGAAGCATCCCACCGGTCAGTGATCCGTTTTCGCCCACGACTGAAGCTGCGACAAAAGTCAGCCCTTGTGGGCAGTAGAATACATATTTTCCGTTCCAACGATATGCCTCGCTGCATCCGTATAGCATAGTTCCATTGTACTCGCATGTTTCGCAAGTACAACCCGCACAGTAGCCGCTCGTGGGGCGTGTAGTTTGTGGCGGTGGTTCGCATCTCAAAAATGTACAGTGGACACAGCAGAC
>URSI01000221.1 GCA_900550505.1 uncultured Eubacteriales bacterium | reverse complement strand
GAAGACCGCGAACTCTTGAAGAGGTCGGAAAGGTGTTTGATATAACCCGTGAGCGCATACGTCAGATAGAGGCAAAGGCGCTGCGGAAGCTGCGTCATCCGAGCCGCTCGAAGAAGCTCAAAGATTATCTTGAATAAAGGGCAGGTATACATAGATGGAAAACGAACTCAGGCAAATACTTGCGGCGGCACTCAGCGAACTCGACGCCGCCGGCGACAGCGATTCGATAGAGGGGCTTCGTGTAAAATATCTCGGCAAGAAAGGTGAACTCACGGCGATATTGCGCTCGATGGGCAAGGTGTCCGCAGAGGAACGCCCGGCGCTCGGCAAGCTGGCAAATGAGGTGCGTGCGGAGATAGAGGATAAGCTGACGGAGAAAAAAGAACGGCTGCTGGTATCCGAACGTGCCGGCAGGCTCAGCCGTGAGCGTATCGATATCACCTTACCTTCAAAAAAACGTGTGGCAGGTAAACTGCATCCCGTGACGCAGATCGAATACAGACTGAGAGATATTTTTATCGGCATGGGGTTTTCCGTCGTGGAAGGTCCGGAAGTGGAGTTGGCGTATAACAATTTTGACGCGCTCAACGCTCCGAAGGATCACCCCTCGCGTGAGATGACGGACACGTTTTATATCACGCCCGACGTACTGCTGCGCACACAGACTTCGCCGGTGCAGATTCGCGCAATGCTTGCGCAGAAGCCTCCGCTGCGGGTCATCTCACCCGGAAGAGTTTACCGCAACGACGATGTGGACGCGACACACTCGCCGATGTTTCATCAGCTTGAAGGTCTTGTGGTCGATAAGGGCGTCACAATGGGCGACCTTAAGGGCACGCTTGACGCATTTGCGCGCGAAATGTTCGGAGAAGCGACAAAGACTCGCTTCAGACCGCATAATTTCCCGTTTACCGAACCGTCCGCCGAGGTGGACGTCACCTGTTTTGCATGCGGAGGCAAGGGCTGCCGCCTGTGTAAGGGCAGCGGCTGGATAGAGCTTCTCGGAGCAGGCATGGTGCATCCCTCAGTGCTTGAGAACTGCGGCATAGCCCCTGATGAATACAGCGGTTTTGCCTTTGGTATGGGCATAGAGCGTATTGCGATGTGTAAATATCACATAGACGATATGCGGCTGCTGTATGAAAACGACGTGCGGTTCCTTGCGCAGTTTTAGGATTTAGGGGGTATGCGGTTATGAAAGTTTCACTTAACTGGTTGAGAGAGTACGTCGACATAGATTGTCCGACGGATGAATATTGTGAACGGATGACGATGACGGGTACAAAGGTCGAAAGCGTCGAGGTGCTCGGTGAAGATATCACACACGTCGTTGTGGGAAGAGTGTCGGAAATGCGCCGCCACGAGAACTCGGATCATCTGTGGGTGTGCAAAGTGGATGTCGGCGACCGGGTATTGCAGATAGTTACCGGTGCGCAGAACGTAAATGAAGGTGACCTTGTCCCCGTAGCATTGGACGGTGCGTCTTTGCCGAAAGGCGTCAGGATAAAGACAGGCAAGCTGCGCGGCGTGGTCTCAGAGGGTATGTTGTGTTCCATCGGCGAACTGGGTTTGACTTTGCACGATTTTCCGTATGCGTGTGAGGACGGGATATTTATATTGCGTGAGGAGTGCGTGCCCGGTGACGATATCCGTGATGTTTGTATGCTCAACGACACCGTCGTTGATTTCGAGCTGACGTTCAACAGACCGGATTGCCTCGGATTTTTGGGTATAGCAGGAGAGTCGGCGGCGGCGCTTGATAAGACAGCCCGCATACCCTCGCCGCCTGCGACGGAGGGCGTGCTTCCGCCGTCGCTGCTGAGCGTTGAGGTAAAAGATACCGACCTTTGCAGTCGTTATTGCGCGGCAGTGGTCAAAAACGTTCGGATAAAGCCTTCACCGCTGTGGCTGCGTTCGAGACTGAGAGCCTCGGGCGTCAGACCGATAAACAATATCGTCGATATCACTAACTACGTGATGCTCGAATACGGTCAGCCGATGCACGCATTTGATGCCGCGCTCATAGGCAGCGGCAGAATAATCGTGCGCCGCGCTGCGGAGGGTGAGAAGATCACTACGCTTGACGGGACGGAGTGCAGCCTTGAGGCGGGAATGCTCGTTATAGCAGACGGGGAAAAGCCGGTGGCGCTTGCCGGTATAATGGGCGGAGCAAACAGTGAAATAAGTGACAGCACCTGTAATGTCATATTTGAGAGCGCATGCTTTGACCGTTCGTCCGTCCGTACTACGTCACGCCGGCTGAATGTGAGGAGCGAGAGTTCCAGAAGATTTGAAAAGGGGCTCGCGCCTTCGAATGCGATGCCGGCGCTCTGCCGTGCGCTGGAGCTTGTAAGGCTGCTTGACGCCGGTGAGCCCGAACCCGGCTCCATCGATATATGCAGCGCGGATATCGGGGCGCGCACCATTCCGTTTGATCATGAACGC
>URSI01000220.1 GCA_900550505.1 uncultured Eubacteriales bacterium | reverse complement strand
AAAAAGTGCGAAAAAGAAGGCGATGACGCGAGCGTCATCGCCGTAAGGATCGCATAAATAACATTCAGCCTATCTTCGGGAGACTTGCTGCCGCTATCGACTGACCGACGCGGCGGCTGCTCTCGTCCGGGATGTTGAGCGATATCTGCTTTGCCAGCTCGGGGAACTCCGCCTCGAGCACTTCTTTTGCCTTGCCAAGCAGAAGCGTGCCGCCCTCTCCGCTCGTCACACGTCCCATGATGAGCACGTGACGGATGTTATAGAACAGCGCATAGTAGGCGATAGCGTAACCGAAATACACGCCTATCGTCTCATATATCTGCTTCGCACGGGGATCGTTGACCTCCATGAGCTTCTGCACCGCCTTGAGCTTTTCGGCGGGAGAAAGCGATTCGTCAAGCTCAATGCCCGCAGCCGGAGTCAGTTTTATGACCGCATCCTGCGAGAAATATTTCACGCCGCAGCCGTACTCGTCTCTCATTGAAGCCTCGCAATAATCCACCGGCACAAACGCAAGCTCGTTGAGCCATCCGGTGATGTTGCCGTGCTCGTCGACGTAACCGCCGGCTTCGCTCGTGCCCATGGCCACACCGAGCACCTCAACGTCGTTGAGATCCATTGCGCCTGCAAGCGCCGTCACGTCGCCGTCGTTGGCCACTTCTATCGGGATATTCTCGCCCAGCTCCTTTGCCACGTCAAGATACATGGTCTTTACATGCTTTTCAAAGTCCTCGTCGGATACTTTGAGAAACAGTGAAGCTATCATTATGCGGTTATCTATATACACGCCTGCGCTGCTGACGCCGATCGCGTCGACTCTCGGCATATGCGAAGCGGCGGTCTTCATGGCGCTGAGTATGCCGTCAAAATGATAAGCCGGATCCTCGTTGAGCTTAGGGAACCATACCACCTCTTCGGAATAAACGGCTTCGCCGTCTATGACCGCGCTGACCTTCCTGTCGCTGCCGCCGGCATCAAAGCCTATGCGGCACCCGTCGAGATGCCTGCCGACCGGCTCTGTCGTTTCGTTCCTGACAGGCGCCTGAGAAAACGGAACGCCCACTACCTCAAACGGACGCTCATACACCCGCGACATGAAGCCGCGGTCAAAATCGCGCAGACCGCCTTCGGAATAGCACGCGGCTATGTAGTCGGCAACACGCTCGGAGCCGGCGATGATTACCTTGTAACCGCCCCTTACCCAAAGCAGCGTCTTCACGATACGCTCAACAAATTTGAAATTTGCGGCGTCATCCACACCGTCCGCAAGCAACGAAGTCTTAAAAACAGAAGTGTATCCCTTGTTACGCTCGACGCCGATAACTATCTCCTGCGCGCTGCCGCTCTCGGCGACTCTCTTCTGAAAGTCGCGGTAAACGAGCGCTAACGGCTCAAACTGCGGGTCAAGCTGTGCTTTTACCTTGAGCTCCATACCGATCCTCCTCCGATCAATCTTTTTACTTACTGTAATAAAGAGTTCCTCTGACAAACGTCTTTTCGACGTTGAAGTCCTCGTCGGTCACGATGATATCCGCGTCCTTGCCTGTCTCGAGCGAGCCCTTGCTGTCACCCATACCGATAGCGACCGCGGGGTTGAACGAAGCGGCGGCGACTATTTTCCACAGCGGCATATCCGTGTGGTCACGCACATTTTTGACCGCCTGATTGAAGCGCAATACGCTGCCGGCGATGGTGCCGTCCTCGAGCCTGCACTCTATGCCGTTCACCAATATCTTCTGACCGCCCAACGTGTATTCGCCGTCGGCAAGCCCGCCGGCACGCACGCAGTCGGTGATAAGGATCATTTTATTGCCCTTTATCTTGTCTATGATGGAATAAAGTCCGGGATGTATGTGGAAGGTGTCCGCGATTATCTCAACGCTGACATCGGTCGAAAGCGCCGCGCCCACCACGCCGGGGCTGCGATGCTGCAAACCGGTCATCGCATTGAACAGATGAGTTATGTGCGACATGCCCGCCTTGACGGATGCGACTGCCGTGTCGTAGTCCGCACCGGTATGCCCGATGGAAAGCAAAACGTCGGTATCGCGGGAAAGCTCTTTGATACACTCGAAATCCTTATCCATTTCGGGCGCTATCGTTATGACCTTGATGACATCGGCATATTTTTTGACAAATGCGGCATCCGGCGGGATTATATGCTCCTCAGCCTGCGCGCCCTTTTTTGCGGGGTTGATGAACGGACCCTCGACGTTGGCGCCGAGCACCTGTGCGCCGCACCACTCTTCTTTCGGACCCAGGCTCTTCTGCTTCAGCTCCCTTATCGTGCAAAGCGCTTTTTCGATCTGAGTCTTGGCGACCGTCATGGTCGTAGGCAGCCACGATGTGACGCCGTTTGCGAGTATCCCCTGAGCCATCTTATAGATACCGTCCGGATCGCCCTCCGCGGCTTCTTCTCCGAGGTAGCCGTGGATATGTATGTCG
>URSI01000219.1 GCA_900550505.1 uncultured Eubacteriales bacterium | reverse complement strand
GATTGCCCCGCCGCCGCCCACCCCCATCAGGGAGAGGGCGATCACCGTCAGCATATAGGAGGCCGGGTCGTTGCTGCCGCTCTCCAATTCGAGAAGTGAAGCGGTACCGTCGCGCAGATTCAAACGCCGCGATCTCAGTATATAAAACACGGATGCAGCATCCGTCGAGCTTATCACAGATCCGAGAAGAAAGCTTTCAAGCATCGTCATCCCGAGCACAAACCGGCAAAAAGCTCCCGTTATGCCTGCCGTAAGCACTACCCCCGCACTCGAAAGCAACAAGGAACGTACCGCCACCGGACGCGCCCTGCTCCACTTAGTGCCGAAGCCGCCGTAGAACATGATGAATATAAGAGCAACAGAGCTGACCTGTTCTGCAATATCATAATCACTGAACTCAATGCCCAAAAGACCGTCGGAACCGCTGATCATGCCCAAAAGCATGAAGCCCAGAAGCATCGGTATCCCCAGACGATTGGAGATCCGATTGAGCATGACACACGATACTATGATAACAGATGTCATCAACAGAAAAAGCTCCAAGCACTCGCACCTCCGTTGCGTTTTGAGAAGATTTTCACGCACACATATATATGCGAAGTATATCACGTATCCGAAAATAAATCAAGAAAAATCACGCACGGTCGCAGGTCTGAAAGAGTAAAACTGTTGACACGGGTTGATTTAAGTGGTAAAATACATTTCAGAATATGCGACCGAAAGGAGGCTGCGCGGGTAAATGAGAGAAGTACACGCTTCGAGGCAAACTCTGCGCCGCCTCCCCGTTTATCTGCGATATCTTACGACCATTCGCGGCAACACGGACAACATCTCCGCAACATCGATAGCCGATGCATTCGGGCTCAACGACGTGCAGGTACGTAAAGACCTCGCGGCCGTCAGCGGCAGCGGACGACCGAAAACCGGATACAAGGTCGAAGACCTCATATCTCAGATCAAAAAATATCTGAGTTGCGATATGGAAACAAAAACCGTCATCGTAGGCGTGGGGCGCCTTGCAAGAGCGCTCCTACCATACGGAGGCTTCGATGCATACGGGTTGAACATAATCGCCGCTTTCGACTCCGACGTCAGCATAGTGGGCGAAACCGTAGAGGGACGGCTTGTGCGTCATGTGGACGAGCTTACGTCCTTTTGCCGCGCGGAAGACGTGCAGCTCGCCATACTGACCGTACCCGCCGATGCTGCGCAGAACGTATGTGACAGACTTGTTTCCGCCGGGATACGCGCGATATGGAACTTTGCCCCCACCATACTCAAGGCACCCGAGGGGATAATAATAGAAAACGAAAATCTTGCCTCTTCTCTTGCGGTACTTTCAAGACGGCTCCACGGTATCAACGAAAGCGGGGCGATGCTGTGAATCTGTTGCATCTGAAATACGCTGCGGAAATAGCACGGCTGCTCTCTTTTTCAAAAGCGGCGGAACTGCTCAACGTGAGCCAGCCGAGTCTCAGCCGTTCGATAAAGGAGCTTGAAGAATCGCTGGGCATAACCATATTCCGGCGCACACCGAAAGGTATAAGCCCCACTCCGGAGGGAGAAGAATTTCTGGTTTATGCAAGGCGCATACTTGCTCAGGTAGAAAGCGTAGAGCGCCGTTACGCCCGTGACAATCGGGTCTCCGGACGTTTTGCACTGTCTGCGCCGCGCAGCCTTTGTATTGCCTCGGCTTTTTCGGCATTTTCTTCAAAGCTCGAGGTTTCCGGCGAAACAGAGCTTACTCTGAGAGAGTGCGGAGCCGAGCGTACGATATCGGACGTTACATCGGGCGAATCAAGGCTGGGAATAATAAGGTACCGTTCGATCTACGACCGGTACTTCAGAGATATGTTAGAGGAAAAAGAACTGAGAGCCGAGCTTTTGTGCGAGACAAAACAGGAGCTGCTGCTTTCTTCACAGCATCCGCTCACTCTTCAGAGCACAGTGACGCTCACGCAGCTTTCACCGTATCAGGAACTGATCTATGACGACGCCTTTGTACCCTCACTTCCGCCCGCAACCGTGCTCAAAGACGAACGTACGCCGGGTGTAAGCAGACGGATCTACGTTTCCGACCGCGCCGGCTCATATCAGTTGCTGAACGAACTTCCCGACTCCTTCATGTGGCATATGCCGGAACGACCGATCCCCGCAAATCTTACCTGCTTGGAATGTTCCGACGCTGAGCGTCTCTGCCGCGATGTGTTGATATGCAAAAAAGATTATAAATTTTCGTCACTTGATAACCTGTTTTTTGATGAATTGATCAAAGTAAGAAGCAAAAGCGTTTCTCAGATCACGGAATAGTCCCTATTATATCGATAATGTTATATCGATATTACTCAAAAAGTATTTTTAATAACGCGTAAAAGATGGTATACTGTGAACGATGAAAAAACAATGTGTACCGGAGGAAAAGACAATGGAAAACAAAAGCTACCCG
>URSI01000218.1 GCA_900550505.1 uncultured Eubacteriales bacterium | reverse complement strand
ACCGCGGATCTTACGGCCGTCTGCCGGAACGCCGTTTCCGCTTTCGAGATCTGCCGTCACAACGATATCGGTGACATTGCCGTCCCCGTCGTAATGCGCCTCTTTGAACTTCACTATGTAGGAACCCATCAGACGCACTTCACCGTCCGGCTTGAGACGATGGTACTTCGGAGGCGGGCAATCCGAAAAATCGTTCCGTTCTATATACAGCTCCTTCGTAAAGGCAACGCGCCGCGTGCCTGCCGACTCGTCGTTAGGGTTGTTGGCAATGTCGAAATACTCGACTTTTCCTTCCGGATAATTCTCCACCGTGACTTTTAACGGTTCAAGGACCGCTATGCGTCGCAACGCCGTCGCGTTCAATTCGTCACGTATGCAATGCTCGAGCAATGCGACGTCGACAAGCGAATAGTTTTTCGCCACGCCCGCCTTTTCCACAAAGTTCAATATCGATGACGGGGTGTAGCCGCGGCGGCGCAGACCGCACAGAGTAGGCATCCTCGGGTCGTCCCAGCCGTCGACCGTCCCGGTCTCCACAAGCGCACGCAAATATCTCTTGCTCATCACCGTGTTTGAAACATTCAGACGCGCAAACTCATATTGATGCGGTTTCCTCTCGAACCCTATGCTGTTTATGACCCAGTCGTAAAGCGGACGGTGATTTTCAAATTCAATCGAGCACATGGAATGAGTAACGCCCTCGAGCGCGTCCTGTATCGGATGTGCAAAATCGTAAAGCGGATAAATGCACCATTTCTCGCCCTGGCGGTGGTGTGCAACGTGCTTGATACGGTATATGGCAGGATCGCGCATATTCATATTGGGGCTGCTCATATCGATCTTTGCCCGAAGCGTACGCGAGCCGTCCGCAAACTCACCGTTTTTCATACGCTCAAACAGCTCAAGGTTTTCTTCGACGCTCCTGTTGCGGTACGGACTCTCTCTTCCGGGCTCTGTAAGCGTTCCGCGGTATTCCCTCAACTCGTCTCCGCTAAGATCACAAACATATGCCAGTCCTTTTTTTATAAGCAGCACCGCATATTCATAACACTTGTCGAAATAATCGGAGCCGTAAAACACTCCGTCGGGCGAAGCGCCGAGCCACTCGATATCCTCGCGTATGGAACGGACGTATTCATCGTCCTCTTTTGCCGGGTTTGTATCATCGTAACGCAGATTGAATCTGCCCGAGAACTTTTTTGCCGCGGTATAGTTGATGTATATCGCCTTGGCGCTGCCTATATGCAGATAACCGTTCGGCTCGGGCGGGAACCGTGTACAGACCGATTCCACTCTTCCTTCCGCAAGATCGCTCTCAATGATGTCATAAAGAAAATTTTTTGTCTCTTCCATCAACTTACAAACTCCTTGAGTCTTGACACAACTCTATCCTTGCCCAGCAGTTTCATGACCTCGTAAAGATCCGGCGAGTTCATCCTGCCGGTAACGCCTACGCGAAGGAACATGCTGACATCCGCTATGCTGCCCTTGTAACCGTCCGGAGAAACCTTGTACAACTTCATATCGGGGCAAAACCCGCACTCGGCTGCTACGTTCTTCACCTTTGCAAACCACTCATCCTGCGTATCACAGGGATCATAGCCTGAACAGAATCGCTCTGTCACTTCACGGACGTCATCAAAGGAGAACACCGCAGGCACCGTATCCTGCCGCTCAAAAAGCTCGTCGTAAAAGAACGAAACAAAACTCTTGACCTCGCTCCACCTGCCGAAATCCTTGCGCGGTTTCCTGCCGCCCCTGCCTATGGCAAGTATCGCCTTTGCATAATCCTCATCCGCCGTCAGCAGCTTGCAGAATCCCTCGTCGAAGCGCGACGCCCATTCGACGAGATGACCGTATACCTCATCAGCGCTCATTGCCGCAACGGTATTCTTGCATATGTCGTTCAGCTTGTCCGCATCGAACAATGCGCCGGAAACGGACATTTTCCCCGGCGAAAACGGGAAAAGATCGCTGTCGGCATCGGGATTCGCTCTTCGCCATTCCTCAAAATTGGAATTTAAAAGTGTCAGCATATAATCCCTGAACGCACGCAGCGGTATACCCTGTGAAATATAGTAATCGAGCGCCGCCTCGGGATCCTTGCGTTTTGATATCTTGCGTTTGCCGCCGTTTTCCTGCTTCAGGATCAGCGCTGTGTGGCAATATTTCGGGAGCTTGAAGTCCAAAGCACGGAAAAGCTGTATATGGAACGGCAAGCTCGGGAGCCATTCCTCGCCTCTGACGACATGAGTGGTGCGCATGAGATGGTCGTCGACGGCATGTGCAAAAGCATACGGAGGTATGGAATCGGATTTCATTATGACATGATCCTTATCGTTTTCCGTTATCTCCACGTCGCCCTTGATATAATCACGGAAGGTGTACTTGCCGGCCGGCTTGTCCTCACATCTGAACCGCAGGACGAACGGGGCGTTCCGCTCAAGCTTTTCGCGGATGC
>URSI01000217.1 GCA_900550505.1 uncultured Eubacteriales bacterium | reverse complement strand
CGAGAAAGAAAAAGCTGCTCGAAAAGCAGAAAGAGGGCAAAAAGCGTATGCGTGTCCTTGGGACGGTACAGGTCCCGCAGGAGGCGTTCATGGCTGTGCTCAAGCTCGATGAATGAGCGCGCATATGCGCGGCTGAAATTAAAAAAAAGCTCAGACCGACCTGTCGGCTCGCGCCGGCAGAGAAAGCCTGAGCTTTTTGACTTGGAAGATGTTCACGCGGTCCGCGAATGCTCAATTGATATCCACGTTGACGCCGCCGTCGGGCAGTGAGGTTTTGTTCACGACATACCAGCCTGTCGCTTCGTCATGCAAAACGAGTATGCCGCCCGAGCAGTTTGTTATGGAATCGAAGACCATAGGTACAACATAATTACCTTCTGTGTCTATGACTCCGTATTTTCCGTCGCGTCCCACAACTGCGAGACCTTCGAGAAACGGCTGAGACGACGTATATAACGGATCGGTTATCCACTTTCCGGTCCAGCTCATATAACCGCTGCGCCCGTCTTTTTCAAGCTGGATGATCCCGTCCGAATAGGTAAGCAGCGTGAAGTCCGCAGGCAGCTTGAAAAGCGATTTGTCGGTATACATCAGACATTCTTCGCTCATCTGTTCACCGTTCTGCGTGTAAACGCGCCGGACACGGGTAAGCCCGTTTGTAAAATGATAGTATCCGAGGCTTTCAATCCCGTTTGTCAGCGGCTGATAATATTCTCTCGTTATGGAATTGCCGTTGTGGTTGTAAAATCTCAGGCGATCGCTGCCGTATTCGAGCGCACAGGCAAGGTCGGCACCGTTGAACATGAAGATGACCTCTTTGTCGGGATAAACGACATAACTGCCGTCCTCGGTGTCGTAGATACCCCAGCCGCCGCTGCTCTTTTTGCGGACGAGCAGCCCGTCCTGATATCTCCCGTAGTAGGAGGGATAGTCAAATTCGACACCGCGGGTGTTTCTCGCATATTCATACGAGGACTCGGAAAAGGTAAGAGTCTGCCTGTCGAGAAAGTAATATTCACCGTCAATGAGGAACAACGGACGGTCTTCGGCGTCCCGAACGCCAGCAAACTCGCAGCCCTCGGGCAACGACTCAAACAACAGCTTTCCGTATTCGTCGTAAAGCGCGGTGTTGCCTTTGTTGTCAATGACGAAAATGAATCCCATGCGCGGGGTGAACGACACAGCGCCCTCCGGCAGCTGCTCGAAATGTGCCGTCAGTACCAGGCGCATCTCATCGTTATAGCAAAGGTCGCTGAGGACAAAGCCGTCCGTATAGTCGTCGTCGAATCTTGCAAGAGCTCCGCGTATAATTGCATTTTCGTCATCGTCGGTGTCGGATCCCGGGATGCTGGTGTCCGTCCATCCGTTGTCGCTTTCGGTGTACGACGTCGTATTGCTTTCGTCCGTACCCGGGACGAGCGTGTCTATAAACGGCAGACGGTTGCCGGCAGCAGCGATAACAACCATGACTGTTGCGGCGACAAGCAATAATACAGGCAGTATCTTCAAGAGCCTGTCCGTTGCGTGACCCGAGTTGTTAACAGCGTCTTTCTTTTTCATCAAGAGCCTCCGAAGAATTCAACATGATAACCAACATGTGAATATTATACCATCCTGTGCTGTCTATTTCAAGCCGCAATTCGGGATGTTTTGTGTTTTTTTTGTGTTTTTCACTATTGCAATTGAGAGTGAAATCGTATATAATAAAGCACAGAAAGTGAAAAACGAACGGCGGTGCGGGTATAGACCGCCCGCTGTGCAGAGGGTTACCGCAATGATCGACAGCTATGCAGAGTTTCTGTTTTGTCAGGGTACCAGCGCGCGTGCGTATGAATATCTCGGCGCGCACAGACAGGATGACGGTTCGGTAGTTTTCCGCGTTTGGGCGCCGAACGCTGATGCCGTCATGCTTTGCGGCGACTTTTGCGGATGGCAGGAAGGGCTCCCCATGACCGTCAGTGAGGGCGGTATTTGGGAATATACCCTCCGGTGTGACGGTTTTAAAGTCGGTTCGCGTTACAAATACATAGTTGAACGAAGCGGGGTCAGAGTCTATAAGTCCGACCCCTTTGCTTTCATGTCGGAAACCGAGGTCAATACTGCCTCGCTTTTTTTCGGTCTTGACGGGTATGAATGGCATGACGCGGAGTACCTGAGCGAACGTCGCAGACTGGCACCGTACCTCACATCGGGACGGTATGTTCCGGAGCCGGTCAACATATATGAGCTTCATCTGGGGTCATGGGCGCGCCGTGAGGACGGGTCTTACCTCACATACAGGGAGAGTGCCGAGCGGTTGATCCCGTATGTAAAGGACATGGGATATACGCATATAGAGCTGCTGCCGGTGATGGAACATCCCTTTGACGGTTCTTGGGGGTATCAGTGCTGTGGATATTTCGCACCGACTTCACGTTTCGGCACACCGCACGATTTTATGGCGTTTGTGGATATGTGCCATGGC
>URSI01000216.1 GCA_900550505.1 uncultured Eubacteriales bacterium | reverse complement strand
AAAGCTGGTATGGCACTGCAGGCCGGGGACAAGGTCCACTGCGTCAACCGCGGCAAGTCCATTCTGCTGGCCGTCATCGGCAAGCAGTCTCTTGCCGAGGGCGCGAACATCGGCGCAGCCCACACCGACGCGCCGCGGCTCGATTATGAGTTTGTAAAGATCGACAACTCAATGATATATGAGGGCGACCTGGTTCTTGTTAACAATGAGTACGGCTACTCGTTCCCGCAGGTGCCGATTGCTGAGGTGGTTGCCGAAACGAAGACGGATGATTACTGGGTCCGCGACCGGTCGGTGATGCTTCAGCCTCAGGCGATCACGTCGTTCAATCTGATGATGGCGGCGTTTCGGGCTGCGACCGGAAAGCGCGACATCATGATATACAACGGGTATGTCAGCTATGAAACGCAGGAGAGCAATTATGAGGCTGCAGTCGACAAATACGGCGAGGAGGAGGCCTCGTTGTATGCGCCAAAACCGGGCGGGTACGATGCGCATACAGGACTGCTTGCCGAACTTCGTGTATATAATCAGAGCGATAAGTCATACAGCACATTTGACGGTACAGGAGACCACTCGTGGATAGTCAACAATGCATACAGATACGGATTTGTGCTCAGATATCCGACCGGTAAGGAGCTTACGACCGGGGTCAACGGCGCGGCCAACAAATACAGGTATGTCGGAATGCCGCATTCGCAGCTGATGTACAACAATTCGCTCACGCTTGAAGAGTACCATATCACAGTGAAAAATTACAGATATGATACGGCGCATTGGAGCTGCGAGTCTGACGGGATAGTTTATGACGTGTATTACGTCCCCGCAGGTGAGGGCAGCACTACGGATGTTCCGGTTCCGATAGGGGCCAGCTATTCCTTGTCGGGAAATAATGTTGACGGTTTTATTGTGACCGTGTCCGGCGCTGCACAATAACAGGAACTCTCTTCATATTGTCGGGACGTTACCCGTGATTTCGGCGATATTCAAATTTTGGCTTTTGTTTCAGCTCCGCGGGCTCTTCTTTGCAGCAGCGCGGAGCGCTTTTTATGTTGCTGCAGCTGAGAAGTTTTACTAACTCCTGCGTGAACTGAAAGCGTTTTTCCATGTATTAAGCGCAGCATATGGCGGAGACCGCAAGAACATATGTTTTGTTTCAATGGGCAAAATGCAGAAATTAAATAGATTTTTTTGTGCAAAAACGACATTGGTTCTCACAGAGATTACCAGTGTTTTTTATAAAAACGTATTCGTGGATTTGTTGCGCTGATAAATGTGAAATTATTGTTAAAAAAAATATATTAACAACAATTTATAATTTGGGTGCGACAAACTTATGTAAACCCATTGCTTACGGGCAATATAGCTGCTTTGTCGGTCCATGAGATGTTGAACCGCATTTTAATAAATCAAATGCTTTTGACACTGTGTGAAATAACAACGTGAAAATTGTCTACGCCCGTAAGGCGCCGAATGAGGACAGAGCAGGCATGATTTTGAGCTGTTAGTGTAAAAGGCACAAAAACCGGCTAATAAATATATATATACTTGACAAAAAGCCGTCACAGTGTTATCATATTAGGCAAGATGAGAATAGATCAGTATGCAACTTGGGAGGAACGATCAATGAGACATCATCATGGCATTGCAAAACGTGCGACGCTGCTCCTTCTTGCTGCTGTCTTCCTGTTTGGCAGTTTTACCTGGGTGCCGTTCGCGGCATCTGCGGCAACGGACGAAACGTCCGATTCGATCCGCGAGGTATTGGAACTGCTCACATCCGAAACATACAGCACGTATTCGTCGCTGTATGCGGATAAACCTGAGGGAAGCGGCGAGATAGCGATCGACATTACGAACTTTAACGGTGAAAACACCACGGCCCCCTACGTACAGCTCGACGGATTCGCGGGCAGCAGCACGCCAGTCGTCGTCATGGGCAGTGACGGGAAGCTTACGTGGAATTTCGAAGTTCCCGTAGAGGGCAAATATGTCATCGACGTGGAGTACTATACGCATGTTACCGAACAGGATATCGCGGCTGCTGCTGAAGCTGCCGGACTTTCTGAATCGGATGTCATGCTTTTGGTCAGCAAGACCTCGGCTATTGAGCGTATGCTCTTTATCGACGGCAAGGTGCCGTTTTCGGAAGCACGCTCTCTTGAGTTTATGGTCTCGTGGGCAGATGAATATCTTCTGACCGATAAATACACCACTACGGACGGGAAAGTGTATGAATCCGGCGACAAGATTCTGTCGACCTCGGATGATTTTTTCAATCTTACGACCAACAGTGCGAACGCCAAGGAAACTGAACCGTTTGGTCCGCGTATATTCTTCCGGGATTATTCGGAAGAGTCGTATGATGTAGTCAGCTACGAAAAGCGTAACGAGATGCGTCCTACCAAGATACAGGTTTCCGAATGGAGAACGCAGGCTCTTGAGGATTCATCCGGATATTACTCTGAGCCGTTTGA
>URSI01000215.1 GCA_900550505.1 uncultured Eubacteriales bacterium | reverse complement strand
CCAACAGGGAACAATCACTGATATCAGGTTCATACTCTCACTCCTCTTTCCGTTTCAGAACGTATACTTATCCATTTTATTCCTTCGATTCAGCATTGTACCCCCTGTTTCTTAAAATTAACGAAAGAAAATTCCTAAGATTTCTAAAGATTTTTTTACAATCTGTAAAATTCCTGTATAATGAGGAGCAGAAAGTTACCGGGCAATATCCGGTACCATGCAATTGCAAATGCAGAGTCTGGACGATCAGAGATTTTATGAAAAACGGAGGGAAACATATGGAGCAGCAAACCACACAGGTTCTTGTCGTAGACGATAACCCGGAAATTCGTGATATCATACATGTTTTACTGGAAGGGGAAGATATCCGGGTGACAGAGGCTGCCGATGGCAGTTCAGCCCTTCATTTTCTGGAAAAAGGCAGTTTTGATCTGATCATTCTCGATATCATGATGCCCCGTCTCGATGGCTATTCCGCCTGCAAAGAAATAAAAAAACTCAAGCAGGTGCCTATAATCATGCTCTCCGCGCGAGGCGAAGAATATGACAAGCTTTTCGGTTTTGAACTCGGTATAGACGACTATGTGGTGAAGCCTTTCAGTCCGAAGGAGCTTATGGCGAGAATAGATGCCGTGCTTGCAAGATACAAGTCCGGCGGAGACAACAGCGGAAAATTTGTTTTTGAAGGGCTTGTCATAGATATCGACGGACGCAGCGTATACGTGGACGACAAACGCGTTGTCATGACACCAAAAGAATATGATTTGCTTTTCTACTTCGTAAAGAACAAAAACATTGCCCTGACTCGTGAAAAGCTTCTGAGCGCGATTTGGGGATATGATTTCTACGGAGACGATCGTACCATAGATACGCACATAAAAATGCTGCGCAGCAGTCTCGGTCCGTACCGTAAGTTCATAGTCACTCTCAGGGGGATGGGATATAAGTTCGAGTATCCCCTCAGCTGATCATGAACGGCAGCGGCAAAAAAGAACTGCACAGCATACGTAATCGTCTTTTCGTATATTTCACAGCTCTTGCAGTAGCGATTCTGGTCGTTTTGTGGCTTTTGCAGATAGTCTTTTTCAAGTTCGTGTATACAAACAGTAAGATAAACACGCTTGAGCAGCTTTCTTCGACACTGACAAATTTGTACCTATCGGACAGATTTACGGAAGCGGAAGAGTTAGCAAATCAATATGAATGCTCGATAGCATTGACCGACATTACCGGCAGGCCATACTTTTTTTCTCAGGAAGACGGGATGCTTATAGCAGGTGATACCTACATCCCTAGCGGCAAGCTGGCCATGGTGGAGTATCGCAGGCTGTGCAAAGAAATGAATGAGGGAAACCTGAGCTCAAGACTGACAAGGCTTAAAACAAGCTTGAATAGTGAATTGTTCGTCTATTGCACGGCGTTACCTGACAATGTAAGAACAGATAAATATCTGTTCTTAGTCACAGCAGTGGATCCGCTCAATCACACCACCCAAGTACTGACAAATCAATTGCTTATCATAAGCATCGCGGTTCTGATACTCGCCGCCGTTATGTCGTTTTACCTTTCAAAGCAGCTCTCGGCACCGGTACTGCGTATGGTCAATGCGTCCAAGCTTTTACCGGACGGCAAGTACAATGCCGACGACGTTGACACAGGAAGCTTTCTTGAGCTTGAGGAACTTTCGCGTTCTCTCGATTATGCCAGCCGTGAGATATCACAGGTCGCAACGCTTCGCCGCGAATTGATCGCCAACACCTCACATGATCTGCGAACACCGCTGACAATGATAAAAGCTTACGCAGAAATGATCCGCGATCTTTCGGGAGACAACCCTGAAAAGCGGAACAAACATCTCGATATAATAATCGACGAGACCAACAGACTTACGGCGCTCGTTTCGGATATGCTTGAAATATCGCAGTATGAAACCGGAAAGCTGGAAATGGTATTTGAGAACGTCGATATGAACGATTGCATAAAGGATGTGTTATCAAAGTTTGATGTTCTTGCCGAGCGTGATGGTTACCATCTGGTATTCGCCCCCCTCTCTGGTGCAATCGTCAAAGCCGACAGGCTCAGGATAACACAGGTTTTGTATAACCTTGTAGGCAATGCGGTCTCTCATGCTGGCGACGATAAAACAGTCATAGTATCGCTGAGCGTGATCGACGGTATGCTTAGGGTCGAAGTAACCGACCATGGTGAAGGTATACCTAAAGAAGAGCTTCCACATATATGGGAGCGCTACTACAGGACCACGGAAAGCCACAAGCGGGCGCAAATAGGCACAGGGTTAGGACTTTCTATCGTAAAAAGCATCCTGAGCAAGCATGATGCAAAATTCGGTGTCAAGAGTACGATCGGCAAGGGGTCCACTTTCTTTTTCGAACTTCCTGTCGTTGTACCGGGGCAGGATTCAAACGATAATACTGCTGAATAATATTTCTTTTGAACTGATAACATGACAAAAGCAACATTT
>URSI01000214.1 GCA_900550505.1 uncultured Eubacteriales bacterium | reverse complement strand
TTGTTTGTTTCCGACTTGTTTCGTACTTGTTTCAAAAATGTAAAAATCCCGCACAATTGTGCGGGATTTTTGTGATGGCAATCAACGGATACGGTGACCGAAGTTAAATATTATGAACTCAACCGTTTCGGTTGCCGCTTAAGGCGTTTGCAACAGTGAATGCCACGAAATCAATGTCACTGATTTGCTCAGCCTTTACGATGATTTTAATTGCGGTCTTTATCTTTTGTCATTACGGATGACTGTCAGCCTGTGACTCAGATGAGCGATCTGTACAGTTCTGCTATCTCTTCCACCGAAGTGTCCCGCGGATTCCCGGGACGGCATGCGTCGGCATACGCGCTCTCGGCCAGGAACTGCACATCCTGCTCCTTGAGTATTCCCTTAAGATCAGCCGGGATGCCGACATCGGAAGACAGCTTGCGTACCGCATCCACTGCCGCGCGCCGGTATTCCTCGCAGCTCATGTCCTCGGTTCCCTGTACGCCCATTGCCTTTGCGATATCTCTGTATTTATCACCTGTCGCGCATGCGTTATATTCCATGACTGTCGGGAGCAATATTGCATTAGCCACTCCGTGCGGGGTGTCGTAAAGCGCGCCGAGCCCGTGCGCCATGCTGTGAACTATACCGAGCCCTACATTAGAAAAGCCCTGACCGGCGATATACTGAGCAAGCGCCATGCCTTCCCTGCCCTCGTCCGTGTTGTCACACGCTCCGCGAAGGTAACGCGAGATCATTTCTATTGCTTTAAGATGGAACATATCCGTCATAGCCCACGCGCCCTTGGTGATATAGCCTTCGATGGCATGTGTGAGCGCATCCATACCCGTAGCTGCCGTGAGCGAGCGGGGCATGGTCGACATCATATCCGGATCGACTACCGCTACTTCGGGGATATCATGTACGTCGACACACACAAACTTGCGCTTTTTCTCAACGTCTGTGATCACATAATTTATCGTGACTTCCGCCGCCGTACCGGCCGTTGTCGGCACTGCAATGGTGAACACCGCATGGTTCTTGGTCGGCGCCACGCCTTCGAGGCTGCGGACGTCGGCAAACTCAGGATTTGCGGTGATGATGCCTACGGCCTTCGCGGTGTCAATGGCCGATCCTCCGCCTACCGCTATGATGCAGTCAGCTCCCGAAGCGGCAAACGCCGCAACTCCGCTCTTGACATTCTCGATCGTCGGATTTGCCTTTATCTCACTGAATATCTCATATGAAATGCCGGCGCCTTCAAGCACATCCGTCACCTTTTTGGTGACGCCGAAGCGGATGAGATCGGGATCGGAGCAAAGAAAAACTTTTTTAAGAGAGCGCGACTTTATCTCGTTGGCGATTTCGGCGACAGCTCCCTTGCCGTGATAGGAGACCGTGTTCAATACGATACGATTTGCCATACTACGTTCCTCTTTCTTTTTTTTGCGGTATACGCCGCTGCTTATTGTTTTGAGTGATTATACCACATTTTACCCTGGTTTTAATGTAATCCTTATGTCAGATTCATGAAATTTGTCCCCGGAGTTCTTCTCCGGGGACAACCTGCCGCTCATTGATCCTTTCGTTTCACGTTACGGCAGCTTCCGTTCAAAGCACAGCCGGAACACCCTCCGCAACAGGAACCGCTGCGTTTTTTTCTTATCAATACCATCACAGCCGCGATAAGCAGCGCTGCGACGACTGCAGCGACCGAAACGGTACCGATATTTTCAATTATCCACTCCATAGCCCTGCTCACTTTCCGTTCGTTTTTGCAGCCGACGGCTTACGGAACAGCAAATATGCAATAACCACAAGCACCGCTACGGCAGCCGACGCGCCGGCAATGCTTCCGTTGCCGAGAACGAGCTGACCGAACTGGTATATCATCAGCGAAACGGAATAGGCAAACACGCATTGATAACCGATGGCGAACCATGTCCACCGCGCGCTGTTCATCTCACGGCGGATCGCTCCGATGGCAGCGAAGCACGGGGCGCAAAGCAGATTGAACACAAGGAAGGAATACGCCGCCAGTCTTGTCATGGATTCAAAATCGAGCACTCCGAAGACCGCGACCACTTCTTCCTTCGCCACCAATCCCATCACCGTGGCGACGGCCGCCCTTATGCTTCCGAACCCGAGCGGTACGAATATCACGCTTACGGCGGAGCCAAGTATGCCCAGAAAGCTGTTTTCCAACTCCATTTCGGGATCAAAAGCAATGCTGCCTTCGACCATGCCGAAACATGATCCGGCCCATATAACGACGGAAGCGAGCAATATTATCGTACCGGCTTTTTTGATGAAGGAACTCCCCCGCTCCCACATACTTCTCAATACATTGAGAACTGTCGGCATATGATAAGCCGGAAGCTCCATAACGAACGGAGCCGGATCACCAGCAAACATCTTGGTTTTCTTCAGGATGATACCGGAGCAGATGATTGCTGCGATACCAACAAAGTATGCACTCGGTGCAACCCACGGAGCTCCGCCAAAGATAGCGCCTGCGAACAGGGCGATAACCGGAAGTTTAGCTCCACA
>URSI01000213.1 GCA_900550505.1 uncultured Eubacteriales bacterium | reverse complement strand
TGCTGATGCACATATACAATAAGTTGGTCATAATAATAGGGTTCGGCATATTCAGGTTTGAGAATATGAGCCATCTCGGCGCGTTTTTTGCAAACCTTGTAGGCGCTCGCGGCAACGGGTTTACGAACATTGGTGTCAATGAGACGATAATGTCATATCTCGTTGTATTCGTTGTGTCCCTGATCGCGTGTCTGCCGATAGTGCCGGCGATGAAAAAGCGCATCGAAGCCATGGGCAGCGGTGCGGTTGCGGTATCCGTGATGACGTCCACAGTCGTGGCCGGCGTGCTGTTGTTTGTCAGTACCGCTGTGCTCGTCGCTACGCATTCTTCCAACAACCCGTTCCTTTACTGGAGATTTTGAGCGGGTCGGCTTGATATGGAGGTCCTCGAATGAAAGGCAAAAAAATAGCAATATTGATAAGCTGCGCGGTATTTGTGCTTATATTTGCGTTCATGTTCGTCTTTTGTACGCTGTTCCCGCGTACCGAAGAATCGGATTACAGTACACTTCAGGAATTTCCTGAGCTTACATGGGACAGCTTTACCAGCGGTGAATTCTTCAGTGAATTTGCGACGTGGTTTACCGACACGGTGTGCCGGCGCGACAGGTTTATCGACTGGAATTCCCGCATAAAGGCTCTTTACGGGTTCGAGCCTGACGAAGTAGTGATATCCACCGGTTCACGTCCGCCTGAGGTAAGTGAGGAATCGGAATGGGTGCCCGACATTTCATGGGGCGAGGTTTCGGATGTCGACTCCGCTCCGGATACGAGTGCGGGCGGTTCGGATGTACCGGACACGTCTGTCGGTGACGAGTCTGAAGTGAGCATACCCGTAGTGAGTAAGGATGAGAGCAAGCCGGCAGGCGACGAGGAAATGGCGGGCGACATATTGATACTGGGTACCCGCGCGCTGGAGATATACTACGGCAGCGAGACCAACATCGTCAAGTTCTCACAGCTTTTGAACAAATTTGCCGACAAGGTGGGCAGCGGCGTCAGAGTGTATTCCATGGTGATACCGAAGGCGGCGGGGCTTTACATTGAGGACTCGGAAAAATACGGGCACCTGGCGGGCAGGACGCTTCGCGATCTCAATGCCGCAAAGGCGGCGCTCAACAGCAATGTAACGAGTGTGGACATATACGACATACTTTACTCCCACAGGGATGAGCAGGTGTATTTCCGTACGGATCACCACTGGGCGGCTCTCGGCGCATTTTACGCCGCGCAGACCTTTGCCGAGAAGGCGGGCGTTGAGTTTGCACCGCTTTCGTCTTACACGAAAAATGTGCGCACCGGCTATATCGGTACCATGTATAAATATTCCAATTATCATCCTACGCTGTTGAACAACCCTGAGGATTTTGTGACATATGTGCCAAGGTCTTCGTACGAGGCGGTTTATTACAATCAGCAGATGAAAAATGGCAGGACCCATGATATCTTCTGGTATATCGATGACGACCACCGCAGCAGCTGGTATTCGACGTATATAGCCGGCGACAGCTATGCCGTTCAGATAAAATCCGACGTTTGCAAAAACGGACGCAAGCTGCTCATAGTCAAGGACAGCTACGGAAATGCGCTCGCACCGTATTTTATCGATTCGTTTGAAGAAGTTTATATAGTCGATGCCCGTACGTTTGAACTCCAGCTTCCGGAATTCGTGAAGAGTTACGGCATCACCGATGTGCTGTTTGCCGAATGTGCGTTTTCCGCCGTCGGCAGCGGTTACAGGAACGACCTTGAGGCATTGATAGGATGAAAAGGATTTTTTCGGTGCTTCCGCTGACGTTGGCTGCCGTTGGCGTGACGGCGGCAGTGGCCGCCGCTGTGATGACCGTTTCGGGTGCGGCGGCGCTGCCGGGATGGTTGACCTCCGGCGCGCCGGAAAGTTCCGAGACACCTGTGACCGTGTCGGATGTTTATCCTGTGGGCGAAGCTCCCGATGAAAGCTTCTTGCGTCCCGTGACGGCTGCACCCGACGCGTCCGGTGACAGCTCTGATCTTTCGGACGGTTCCGCAGAATTATCGCAGCCCGTGAGCAATACCGTGTCGGAGCTGAGCGTACCGGAGAGCGGTAATGACGAGAGCGGGGAGATGCGCCGGACCTTTTCCGGCGTGAGAGTAGAGGTCGTCGGCGAGGACAGGTTTGTCGCAGAGGGCTTTGACCTTGTGTCCGGCGGGACGGACAATCACCTCATGCTTGTTGACCTCCGCAGGTTCGGTGTCACCGGCAAGGAGATGGAGCACCGCCTTGACGAGGTGCATATCACCGTCAACAAGAATGCCATTCCGAACGACCCGCAGAGCCCGTTCATCACGAGCGGAATCCGCGTCGGCACTCCTGCGGCAACCACAAGAGGGCTGAAGGAGGACGACATGGTCACCGTCGGAAGGCTGATAAAGCTCGCCGCCGCCGACTTTGAAAACTCCGCCGGCTGCATCAGGGCAGAGGTCGCGAGGATCTGCGAAAAGTACCCGCTTTACGGGCAGAAACAATAAAACCGAATCGGCACGCATCGGAAAACGGTGCGT
>URSI01000212.1 GCA_900550505.1 uncultured Eubacteriales bacterium | reverse complement strand
ATTATACTCTATTTCAGACGATTGTCAATAGAAACGAATAGAATTCCTATCAAAAGCCAAAATAACAACGCATGTCAAAGGAAGTGAAAAGTCATGAATACACATAAAAACTCCTCAACTGCGTCTGGCAAACCGGGCAGCCCTTGCATCGCCGACTGCGTGAAAGCCTTTATATCCGGCGGCACGGTCTGCTGCATAGGAGAAATGCTTTTCGGGCTCTGGTCGAAGGTGACCGACCCTGTCCAGGCGCGTGCCGCCGTATCTGTTTCCCTAATTGCAGCAGCACAGCTCTTGACCGGCTTGGGTGTTTTTGATAAACTCGCACGCTTTTGCGGCGGCGGACTGCTCCTGCCCATAACCGGTTTTGCAAACGCTGTCGCATCTGCGGCCCTGGACGGAAAGAGCGAGGGGTATATATCGGGCGTAGGAACAAAAATGTTCGTAATCGCAGGTCCGGTGATCGTCTACGGCACTCTTGCGAGCGTTATATACGGTATACTGTATTACATTTTTGCGTATCTTATACCATAGAGGTAAAAACAAAATGGATTGTGACGTGATAAAAGTCCCCGCCCGGGTATCATTGACGGTCGCGGCATCAGTAGCCGGTGAACTCGAATCAAAAGGTCCGCTCGGAAAGTATTTCGATATATGCGAAAACGATATTTATTTCGGTCAGAAAACCTTTGAGCAGGCCGAAAGCGAACTGATGAGACGCACGGTTTCCGTATTGCTCACAAAATCCGGGCTGAAAGCGCAGGACATCGACCTGATACTTTCCGGAGATCTTTTAAACCAATGCTGTGCCACAGGGCATTCTCTGGGCGAATTCAAAATACCTCTGCTCGGGCTTTACGGAGCGTGCAGCACGGCGGCAGAATCGATCGGCTTGGCGTCCCTGCTTACCGGCTCCGGAGTGGTAGAACGTGCCATTGCATGCACGTCTTCACATTTCGGGGCGAGTGAAAGGCAATTCAGATTTCCGCTCGAATACGGAGCATTGCGCACGCCCACGGCACAGCGCACCGTCACGGGATGCGGCGCGTTTCTCATTCAGCGTGGAGGCAATGGTCCGTTTGTCACAAGTGTCGTCCCGGGCAGGATCATTCAGAGCAACGTAACTGACGCCTCGGATATGGGAACGGCAATGGCTCCTGCGGCAGCAGACACTTTGAAGCGATTCTTCAAAGGATCCGGTCATTCTGCAAAAGATTTTGATATGATAATGACAGGTGATTTAGGCGAGGTCGGGCTCGGAGAACTCCGAAAGCTCGTTGATCCCCATATCCCCGGACTTGCTGATAAGCTGGACGACTGCGGCATGAGAATATACCCACAAGGCTGTGCCCTCGCAGGTGCCGGCGGAAGCGGTTGCGGCTGCTCTGCAGTTGTACTTGCAGCAGCTTTGCTTAAAGAAATCAAAAGCTCAGGCGGCAAGATGCTGTTTATCGGCACCGGTGCACTTTTATCATCATCATCAGTCCTTCAGGGACTCGCCATACCCGCCATCGCCCATCTTGTATGTATAGAAGCTTAAAACTTCCGCAAATGAAAACGGCGGGTATTCTTACGCATTTGGTCGGCAACTGCTTTTTAAAGCCAGTGCGATCTGCGCATTAAATTTAACCGCAGGTGAAATGAAATGTCAATACTGTTTACCTATTTGAAAGTATTTGTCACAGGCGGACTGCTTTGTCTGACGGCACAGCTGCTTATAGACAAAACGCGTCTTACGCCCGCCAGGATACTCGTCGGTTATGTATGTGCCGGGGTCATCCTCGGAGCTACGGGAATATATGAAAAAATCATCGGATTCGCATCATCAGGTGCTACCGTACCGCTCAGCGGATTTGGAGCACTGCTTGCCGACGGAGTCCGCAAAAGCATAGATGAGCAGGGCGCTATCGGGATTCTGACAGGCGGACTTTCATCGGCGGCAGCAGGAATAACGGCAGTAGTATCACTGGCAGTCATAATTGCCTTGTGCTTCCGTTCAAAAGCCGACAAATGACAGATAAATCAAAAAGGAGCTTTGTTTTAGCCGAGGTGCGATAACAAAGGAAATATGTAAGGTGGCGGTGCAGCCGAAAGGCTGTGCCGCCGATTTGCGTTGTCAGGCTGTTTTCTTCTTTCGGCTTTGCATACCGAGTCTGCCGTCGAGGGCAACACAATCCTCATCGGCAATATTGATAATACCTGCAGCCTTGTAGTAAATCTCAATCTTCTGTTTTCTGTGGCCGCTGCTCTTGTCCGGAGCGTGTACCACGATTCTGTCAACCAGATCGTTCAGGATTTCCGCCGTGAGCTCTTGGGGATCAGTGTACTTGCGTACATTCCTCAAAAACTGCTGAAGGTCATGCTGCTCTTGCTCGCCTCTGTCAATTGGTTCCTGCAAATCAAGGCTTGCCGCTTTTTTCATCAAGCCGGTCATTCAATTTTAACCGGCTTTCGGGCAACAAAAAAGCCGGCACACAAATGCGTACCGACTTCCCGCAAAAAGGATAGACCTATCCCTTTTGCGGTGGCGGTTTCACATTCATGTAACCGGCTTTGAAATTCAAAGTCGAAACTGTCCTTTACACTTTTCCGACTGCCGAC
>URSI01000211.1 GCA_900550505.1 uncultured Eubacteriales bacterium | reverse complement strand
CCTCTGTAGCGGAAGGGATTGTCTGCGCCCAGTGAAGTTGCCAAGGTGCCGGTGGTGGAGATGAGCTTGCCCCACGCATCGTAGGTATATTCTACCACGCGCGTGCCGCTGCCGTCCATAAGGTCGGCTGCGTCATTTTGGCCGTTGCGGAGGTAGAAATACTCTGTGCCGTTGTAATTGACGCTGATTACATCGCCGTTTGCGTCGTATGAGTATAGCTGCTTCACCTGGTTCGAGCCGCTGCCCTGTACCTGCGCCATGAACGGCTATGATAGCCTTTCATCGCCAACCTTCCATCCGCCGTCCTCATATTCCAGCACGGAGTACAGATAGTATGTCTCAAGAGTTGTTCCATCGCCTGTGTTCAAATTGGATGTCGTTGCATTGATGACGCTGACGACCTCTATACCGTATCTGCCGTTTTCAACAGCTACTACATCACCGCTAAAGGTAGCATAGTCAAACAGTATCTCCGTATAGTCCTCTGAATCAACAGATCCCAGGGCAGAAAGACCTTCATGTAAGTCTATTGCATATTTGTTGCCGGAGGCTTTGCACTCTAACGTATATAAATTGTTTCCGACCGTATGATCCCCGTTGATCGGGCTGCAAACAAAGGTTAGTGAGTCTTTTTGAAAAAAGCCCGCTCCAAACACCGCCGATTGCTCAACGCCATCTTCTTTCACCGTAAGAACAAGAGGTGATATGGTTCCTCTCGTATCCGTGCCACCAAGGTTTGGAAATACGATATCGGGTATTGAGTCACCGGTAATATCAACTATACATAGCTTGTTGCCGCTGTCAAGACAATCCGTATTAACACTCACATGATAGGGTTTTTCTTTCGTGCTCAATGTTATATCCACATAAAATGGCGGCTCAAACAGATCCGTTGAATAGGCGTGCACACTGTCCATAACGCCGTCGCCGTCGATATCCGTGTCATCCTTAATTATGCTAACTGCATATGCAATCGGAATTTCCTCCGAAGGGCTGAGAGAAGGCTGTTGCGAAGGCGCGGCCAATGGGGACGCTTCATTGTTTATGTCAACACCTGGCGTCGATGTTGTTTCGGTTTTTACTTGAACAGGCGTACAGCAAACGCACAGCAGAAGTATGCTCGAAATCAGAATGACCAATATGCTGAATTGTCTCATAATGTCCTCCGGTTTTTAATATGTCGCTAGTATGATGATTAAAAGAGAATTTCGATAAATATTTCTCATCTACTAACATATATATCTCGTTCTTATTCTTTTTCATTCATCTACCTCCTCAATCTCGCTACTGTCATACTCAATCAAATCTTCCACACGACAACCGAGAGCTTTTGCAAGAGACAGGAGTGTAGTACCCGCGGCCTTATTGATGTCCTTGGCACGGATTTCGTACTGCTGCAGAGTCCGCAGATTGACACCAACCTTTTCTGCAAGCTCTCTCTGCGAATAACCACTGATTTTGCGCTGTGCCTGCAAGCGGGTCGGCGGGGTCTTTTTGCGTATCATACGATTAACGGTATCTACAAACTTCTTCTCCGATGCTTCATGCAGAGTAGGATAGAGTTTTTCGATTTCCTGCATGGTAATGTGCTTCTGAATTTCCTTGAAACTGCGTCCGGTGTACCATTGATAGTAAGCAAGAATCCAACCGCACCAATACTGTGGGGAGTAGTCATAGTCGATCTGTGCCTGCGGAAAGTCCATATCTGTTCCGGACTTTGTGAGAACATCCATCACAAGCTCTGTACCCGATACGCCGGATACATATTTGGGAACACCGGCGGCAAACTGTTCTGCATAGCCCGTGCCAATAAACAGGTTCAGAAATTCATCCATGTTTATCTGACAGCCATTTGCGGCGTAGTCCATAGCTTCGCCCAGGCACTTCATGGCATCATCAAGATATTGATTATCGTAAGCGTGGATCATCCGGCTGCACCTCCTCACGGATAATGTCTCTCATATACAGACCTTCCAAATCGTCTCGTTCAAGCTCTGCACGGAAAGCAGCTCTTGCTTCGTCGTCACGGGCTTTTCTTTTTGCATAATACTCGGTATTATCAGCAATCTCATAAGAAAGAAACTTAATCTTTTCAAAAGCGGAAGGGCTTTTCAAAACGAACTGTTCACCGAGCTTGCCGAGCCGCATGGCATAGGAAAGCTGAGTGAGAGAAATTTCATTGTTCACGAACGCCCTCGCAAAAGAGAAATAGGAATCATCTGCACGATAGCCCACAACGGCATCATAGGGTGTCAGCTCAATGAGGAAATACTCTTTCAGCCAATCCGCACCACGTTTCATAACAGGCGTGGAGACACGGAATTTACGGTATTTCATTAGTAGAGCCAGCCAATGCAGAATGGTGTGTTCATCAGCAGAGAGATTGAGGACAGAGAGATCATCAGTATCAATTTCATATTTGTTAGCGTAGCCGTCCGTGTTCTCGGTACAAGCCCATTCTTTTGCAAGCTCCAAGTACTCGGTGCAATAAAAGCCCTTTCCGTAGTCGTTGTAGGATTTACCTTTTCCAAACACAGGTGTTTGAATAATATCGGGCGAGCCATGATACAGGATTAGTTTGCTCATTTTAATTTCCTCCGTACTTCCTCA
>URSI01000210.1 GCA_900550505.1 uncultured Eubacteriales bacterium | reverse complement strand
AAGCTGCCCGCCGTCGACCGCGGCCATCCCCGAACGTACTATCTCTGCCACATAAGCGCCGGAATTAAGACCGAATGCCGCTATTGCGACGGCTGTCGAGCTGATGTTGACCGATGCAAATATCACATAGTAAGTTATCAGCAGCTGTACGGTAGACGGTGTACCGCGTATAACCGTTATATACAGCTTGGCAATGGCGTTCAGAATCCCCAAACGTCCGGTCTTATCATATGTAAAGCGTATCGCAGCAGTAAGTGCACCGATAACGACGCCTAACACGCCGGAAAACAACGTGATCTTCAATGTGACGAGAAGACCGTTCAGGAACATTTTCCACCTGTCTTCACGAATAAAGGTGCGCTCAAATTTTTGCTTGAAGTCTTCTATAAATTCTTCAAAAGCATTTGGCTCTGCCTCCGTCTCCGAGGTGTCGGAGGAAACGGCGACCGTATCATCCGCCGCCTGCACTCGAATCGCAGGGACGGAGAACAATGCGCACAAAGACAGCGCGGTCAACAGCATGAGCAGCACGGAGACCGCGCGGACGGCGCTAACACGCATGATTTTCATATTCTTATTATCCAATTAACCGAGCAACGGGAACCGGGTCCCCGGAACGCATACAAGAGTTCCGGGGACCGCCGGTCCCGTGCAATAACATTATTTCTCGCGAACGATTATGACCTGAGTAGCTGTCGTGTAGCTGTCGGTAAAATCAAGTGTTTCCTGACGTTCCGGCGTTACGGTGATACCGGCAACACCGATGTCGGACTTACCGGAGCTGAGCGCCGAGAATATGGAAGTGAACTCCATGTCCTCTATCTCAAGTTCCATCCCGAGTATGTCTGCGATCGCCTGAGCGATATCGACGTCGATCCCGACGATTTCATTGTTGCTGTAATACTCATAGGGAGGAAAATGTGCGTTGGTGGCCATTTTAAGTGTGCCGTTGTTACGCTCGATACCTTCGGGAGAGACATAAGGTGTCTTTCCTTTTGTTTCGTCGCCTATGTAGTTGTCGATAATGCTTTTCAAAGTGCCATTATCTTTGAGAGTCTTGAGAGCTGCGTTTATCTTATCCTTCAGCTCGTCGTTGCCCTTGTTTACGGCGATGGCGTAATCCTCGACGGCAAATTCCTCTTCAAGGATGCGCAGTCCCTCGTTGGCCTCCACGAAAGCCTTCGCAGGTTCGCTGTCGATTATCACGCAGTCCACTTTGCCGGTGATCAGCGCCTGTACTGCGTCCGCGCCGGTGTTGAAGCCCTGTACTTCTGCATAATCTTTATTCGGGTCGATCGACGCATCGGAATCGGTGGGCTTTTCGTAATCACCGGCGTAAAGCCAGCCTGTGGTCCCCAGCTGTGCTCCTATCTGCTTGCCCCAGAGGTCATCAACTGAGTTTACGCTGTTCGGCGGCACGTCAGAGCATGCTGTGAAAAGCAGAACGGCTGCTGCTATCAGCAGTGTAAAGATAGCGATTTTCTTCATATTTGTTATCTCCTTGTATTTGTTGTGCATATTATGCACAATTTAGAATATTTCCTGACGGTATTATACACACAGTGTCAAAAAAGGTCAAGAGGTAATTAAAAATCTTAAAACCCTTCGGAACATCACGTCATATTTTCGCGTACTGCCTGCAAATACAATGCACATTCGAGGCGATAACGCTCGAGTTCGCACGCAATATCGCTGTGTCCGGCTATATCCCCCGAATCATGGTAAGACGCCGCGCAGCATCCGCCGCCGCAGAAGAACTTGGCAAAGCAGTCGCGGCACTGAGGCTTTGTGTATATGTTTGTGTCAAGAAACGCGGAACGCACCTTGTCCGAACCTTCGGCAAATCCTGTCAGCACGTCCCCGAGCAAAAAATCTTTTTCGCCGGCAAACTGGTGGCAGGGATACATATCGCCGTTAGGCGTCACGGCAACGTATTCGCTGCCTGCGCCGCAGCCCTTTACCCGCTTATATACGCAGGGACCGTCGTCAAGCGCCACGTTGAAATGAAAAAAATTGAGGTCGTCCCGTGCCGCGAGTATGGCGGCAAGCCGGTCGTATTCCCGACATACGGCAGGGACGTCCTCATGCCGTATGGAGATCGGATCGTTTTCCGGCAATGATACGGGCTCGACCGACACATCGGTGAAACCGAGCTCTGCCATGTGCAGCACGTCTTCGGCAAAATCAAGGTTCCTGCGCGTAAATGTTCCGCGCACGTAACAGCTTTTGTCTGAAGGACGTTCCGAGGTCAATTTACGGAAAGCGGGCACTATCGCGTCATATGTACCGCTGCCGTCAACAAAGTGACGCATCGAGTCGTTCACATCGCGCCTGCCGTCGAGTGACAGCACCACGTTGAACATATTTTCGTTCAGCCAGCGTATCGTTTCATCATCCAGCAGCGCGCCGTTTGTCGTCATAGTGAAACGGATGGTTTTACCCAGCTCTCCGGCGCGTTCGTTTCCGTATGCTGTCACGGCCTTGACCGTATCAAAAGCTAAAAGGGGCTCTCCGCCGAAAAAGTCTACTTCCAGATTTCTCCTGCTTCCGGAGTTGGCAATCAGAAAATCCAGTGCTTTCTTTCCTACCTCATAGCTCATGAGGGCACGGCGTCCATGGT
>URSI01000209.1 GCA_900550505.1 uncultured Eubacteriales bacterium | reverse complement strand
GTTTCATTCTCTTTGGTGCCTTGCAGCGCAGCGGAAAGGAATGGTCATAATTATGGTCATCACAGACTTTCTTGAAAAAAATGCCCGGATCTACCCGAACGATACGGCGCTCGTGGAAATCAATCCGGATATAAATCTGCCCCACCCCCAAACATGGCGTGAGTACAGTCTCATTGAATCTGCGCCGGGCGGCAGATATCGTCGTGAAATGACGTGGCGTGATTTCGACGTCAAGGCCAATCGCTTTGCAAATCTTCTGCTGACGCGTGGGGTGAAACAGGGCGACAAAGTTGCCATATTGCTCATGAACTGCCTGGAGTGGCTGCCGATATACTTCGGCATCCTGAAATCGGGTACGCTCGCCGTTCCCATGAACTATCGTTATACCGCAGATGAAATAAAATATTGTCTCGAGCTTTCCGACGCGTCCGTGCTGGTATTCGGGCCGGAATTTGTCGGCCGTGTGGAGCAAATAGAAGAACAGCTCAGCGGTATACGTCATATGTTTTATGTCGGGAAAGATCTTCCGCCGTTTGCCGACAGCTACGACACCCTCACAACATACTGCTCGTCTCAGGCTCCAGCCGTGGCGCTTTCTCCCGAAGATGACGCTGCCATCTATTTTTCTTCAGGCACCACCGGGTTTCCTAAAGCGATCCTGCATACACACAGTGCGCTCGTTTCCGCGTGCATTACCGAGCAAAATCACCACGGTCAGACACGTGACGATGTGTTTCTGTGCATCCCTCCGCTTTATCATACAGGCGCAAAAATGCATTGGTTCGGTTCTCTAATCAGCGGCTCAAAGGCCGTGTTGCTGCGCGGCGTAAAGCCGGACTGGGTCCTTCGCTGCGCTTCTGACGAAAAAGCCACGATCGTATGGCTCCTTGTTCCGTGGGTCCAGGACATACTTGACAGCCTTGACAGAGGCGACCTTAAATTAGAGGACTATGAGTTGGACAGTTGGCGACTCATGCATATAGGCGCACAGCCGGTACCGCCGAGCCTTATAAAACGTTGGCTGAAATATTTTCCGTCACACAAATACGACACGAATTACGGACTTTCCGAATCTATCGGACCGGGGTGCGTGCATCTGGGGCTGGATAACATTTCAAAAGTCGGTGCAATCGGCAAGGCAGGATACAACTGGCAGGCAAAAATAGTTGACGACAAAGGCAATACTGTAGCACACGGTCAGGTGGGTGAGCTGGCGGTCAAGGGGCCCGGCGTGATGAAATGCTATTATAAGAACCCGGAGGCTACAGCTGAGATACTCCACGACGGCTGGCTTTACACGGGAGACATGGCACGTGAGGACGAGGACGGATTCATCTATCTCGTTGACAGGAAAAAAGACGTTATCATCACCGGAGGAGAAAATCTGTACCCGGTACAGATAGAGGATTTCATCCGCACGAACGAATGTGTGAAGGATGTTGCGGTCATCGGTCTGCCGGACGACCGGCTCGGCGAAATAGCCGCCGCCGTTATTTCCGTAAAGGACGGTATGAAGCTTACCGAGGAACAGGTGAACGAATTCTGCACAGCGCTGCCCCGGTATAAACGTCCGAGACGAATCATATTTGCCGACGTGCCTCGAAATCCGACAGGCAAGATCGAAAAACCCAAACTTCGCGAGATCTACTGCGGCGGACGGCTCGTAGAAGCACAGACATCAAAATAAAGCGCATATTGTTTTCCAACTCACCACGGCGGTCGTACGACCGCCGTCTTTCTGCATAAAACATGCGTGGCATGACGCCCACCGCATACGCCTTATATATCGGGCAGCTCAAAATTGTCACCCATAATCGACACCGCGGTTGACAACACAGCAAAAACATCGTATAATCTCCGTGTTTAAGATAGCGGAGGTATATTTATGAACACTAAAAACTCGGTGCTGTGTCTGCTCTCTTCATCAAAAGATTTTGTTTCCGGCGAATCCGCCGCACGCAGGCTCGGCATCAGCCGCAATTCCGTTTGGAAGGCAGTCCGGGCGTTACGCGCCGACGGATACGAAATAGAATCGGTACAAAACCGAGGGTATCGTATCCTGGGCGGTGCCGATGTACTCACGACTGAGAGCGTTATTTGTCGCCTTGACTGTGATACGATGTGGAAAGATATAAAAGTATATGACACCGTGGGCTCTACCAACAACGTGCTTCGCACCATGGCGGCGGCAGGCGCACCTGAGGGCACTGTTGTCATCGCCTCTCATCAGACTTCCGGTGTGGGCAGGCGTGGGCGCACCTTCTGTTCACCGGAAGGTACCGGCGTATACATGAGCATGCTGCTGAGACCTCGTCTTGAGCCGTCAAGAGCAGTGATGATAACAACGGCCGCCGCGGTTTCGGTATGCGAAGCCGTAAGCCGGACAACAGGCATCAAAGCGGGAATAAAATGGGTAAATGACATTTTTGTCGACGGCCTTAAAGTGTCGGGAATGCTCACGGAGGCGTCGATAGGTATGGAGAATTCGGCTTTGAACTACGCAGTTCTCGGAATTGGTGTCAATGTATACGAACCGCAGGGGGGATTTCCCGACGAGCTCAAAGGTATTGCCGGATTTCTGTGCGATTACTGTACCCCCGGTCTTCGCGGACATATCGCCG
>URSI01000208.1 GCA_900550505.1 uncultured Eubacteriales bacterium | reverse complement strand
TTCCGAAAAATTCAGCCGCCGATGAGATGTTCTATCAGTATTTTAAGTCCCAGCGCAACAAGTATGGCGCCGCCCACGGCAGTTGCAATGCGGCGCGATTTGCTGCCAGTTTTGTAGCCGACTCCTGTGCCGACAAACGAAAGAAGAAACGTGGTGACAAAGATAACGCAGATCGACGGAAGTATTTTTACCTCAAGAAATGCAAACGAAACGCCGACAGCAAGCGCATCTATGCTCGTAGCAACAGACAGCACCAGCAGTTCGCGTATATCCAGCCTGAAATCTTCGTTTTCCACCGGTTCGTTTTTTATGGCTTCTCTCAGCATATTTATACCTATAAGCGCTAGAAGTGCAAACGCTATCCAGTGGTCAAAGGTTTTGATGCTGTCGGCAAAGGTGCGTGCCAGCAGAAACCCCGCAAGAGGCATCAACGCCTGAAAAAGCGCAAACGACAGGGCGGTAATGAGCGCTCCGGCAAATGAGAAACGGCGCATGCCGAGACCCTTGCAAACCGCCACCGCAAAGGCATCCATGGATAAGCCCACGCCCGTCATGAGCAGTTCAAAAAAAGACATTTCCAAATCCTTACCGGAGCGTACCGGTGAACCTTTCGTTTAACAGAATCAATTATCGCGTTTTCGGCTCCGGGACGCTTTGACGTGACCCGGAGCCGAAAAATGATATTGCAGGGATTGTCAGCTTACCGTGACCGTGATCTTTGCGGGTTCGGAATGTCCGAGTCCGTCATACAACGTGACGGTAAAGCTGTCGGTGCCCGTGAATCCCTTATTGGGATAATAGACAAACGTGCCGTCGGAGTTCACAGTCACCGTGCCGTGCGCGGGTGAGGAGGCGATGAAATAAGTTCCGGCTTCCGGCGTTCCGATCTGTGACGTGACATATTTATCCTTTTCGGTGGACACGGATACGTCGTCAGGTGCGTCCGGCGTTATACTGAGCGTACCTTTTATGAACATATAGGTATAATCATATATCAGACGCCATTTCGGATTTTCGGAATGGCAGGCGATATAGAATGCGTCTATTCCCTGATAGTAGGCATGCGCAGCGCCCGTCATATAGCCGTAGTTGACGCCGCCTCTGAGATATCCCATATATTTTTCGTAGTACAGGTCGTTCCCGAAAGCGAGCGGGTCGATCTCTATTTCAATTGCCATTCCGTAGCGCATTATCGCCTGTACCGCGTCGCCTATACGTCTCTCATCTACGTCGAGACTGAAGGCATAGTTCGGCTGCATATAAGCGCGCACGAAGCCGCAGTCCTTCCATATCGTAAAGCCTCCGGCCTTATAGTACGGTATCCAGAAAAGCTCGGTGCCTCTGTCCTCGAGGTATTCGCTGACGCTGCGTATCGCATCGTCATCGCCGTCCTTTGTGGATATTGCCTCGTGGAACCAATACCAGCCGCAAAGCTCAAGGTTTTCATATCCTGCGTTTTCAAACGCATCCGTACAGCGTGTCACATACCAGTCCACGACCTTCATCATATCGTCGTGATCGGAGAGGTTTTCCGACTTGCCGTCTCCGTCGACGTCACCGAAGTCTGTCACGGTCGGAGTCGGATGCATTATCGTAAGGAACACCTTGTATTTGTAATCGCTGTTGCCCGTGGCCGCTTTTACCTCGCCGGCTGCTTCGTTCAGGGCATCAAGACTGCGGCCTTCTTTGAACAGGTCCTCAAATATGTAGTCCCAGTCGCTCTTGACGGATGAGTTGTAGGGGAACCCGCCGGAAGGCAGTGCGGCTGTTGACGGCAGGAAGAGGAACGAATCGAACATGATGTCCGTTATCTTGAGATCATTGTCGAGATAACCGGCGTATGCGAGGAAGAAGTCCTTATCCAGCACGCGTTCGGTAGCGTGATATGCGAGCATAATATCTGCAGCGCCGCCGAGTACGTCGTCATTCACCGCGTCGTATTGACCGACTGTTCCGTCGTCGTTTACCGGCAGCTTCTCAGGCGTTATGCCGAGTTTGTCAAGGGGCGTTACGCCGCGTTTGACCTCTTTCGTGCCATAGACCGACAGTTCGTCAAAGTAAACGTGAACGGAAACCGGGAACGAGAAGCGCGCGAACCTTGCTTCGGTAGGCTGTGCAAGCTTGATGTTTATCTTGCATATGCCGCTGTCACCGGGAAGTTGCTCAAGGTACTCGGTTCGTACCGGATACCATTCTACACCGTCGGACGAAAGGTACAGCGTCACCTTTTCCGGCAGATGGATGCCCCACGAGGTGAGCTGCAGGAAATTCACAGCAAAGCCTGTAACGGTGGAGTGGTATTCAAGGTCATAGAATATGTCTCTGCTTGTGCCGCCGGCTGTTTTGAACCACCTGCCGTTGAAGGCACCGGTGTCGTTGGACAGTATTCCGTCGGTAAGTATCTTGGAGCTGGCGGGAGTGTTGGTATCCTTTGAATCCGCCCATTTCAGCATCGCACCGTCGAGTATCTGCTGCGGTCTCCCGAGAATGAGGTTCTGCTCCTCGTCGATGCGAACAACCTCGAGGTTCTTCACGGTAACGGTGTCGCAGCCCATGTGACCCGGGAGACGCAGGCCCTTGAACACGCGGGACGGGGTGGAAGTGGAACCGTTAGAACCGGCATGACGT
>URSI01000207.1 GCA_900550505.1 uncultured Eubacteriales bacterium | reverse complement strand
GAGCCATTGGCACGAGTGTACCGAATGCGGAGCAAAAACAGATGAAGCCGAACACATCGATGCAGATAAGGATCACAAGTGCGACATTTGCGAAAAGGTTTTGAGTGAGTGTGCAGATAACGATAAGGATCACAAGTGCGACATCTGCGGCAAGACACTCAGTGAACACTCCGGCGGTACGGCAACCTGCAAGGACAAGGCAAAGTGCGAGGTCTGCGGCGAAAGCTACGGCGAGCCCGATGCTGATAACCATACCGACTTGCAGCACTTCCCGGCAGTGGCAGCCACCAAAACCTCAGAGGGCAATATCGAATACTGGTACTGCTCCGGCTGTGGCAAATATTACAAGGATGCCAAAGCAACACAGGAAATTACCAAGGCAGACACCGTCACAGCCAAGCTGCCGGAGGAGAAACCGACTTCTCCCAAAACCGGCGACACAAGCAATCTCACACTGTGGATCGCCCTGCTGCTTGCCAGCGGCGGCGTAGGAACCATCACAACCGTTGTCAGCAGGAAGAAAAAGCGCAGCGTAAAGTAAAATCAAATATTTAACCCAAGGGCGGCTGTCGGAAACAGCAGCCGCTTTTCCTGGCTTTCCTGTAACAGTATGTCAAAATCGCTTGACGAACAAGCGTTCTATATGGCATATTATATCCTGTTCTCATAGAAGACCCAACAACTGAATATCCGAAATGAAACACAAGGCAGCCGACGAAAGGGATTGCGGCTGCGCCGTTCCATTGCAGCGTATGCCTGCGGAACGGAAAAAGCAGACATTCAAGGTTTCTGAATATCAGAGCCGGTACATATTTCATCAAAGATAGAGCGAGAGATTTTCTCCTACAGCGGCGTCGGCATTCTCCACGAACTGACCCCGGAGGAGATGGAAGAAGCCTTCCAGCACCACCTCACTGAGCGTAACAAAGAGAAAGCGGCGTAACCACAGGGGTTACACCGTTTCAAAGAAACAAAGTTAATTGAGATACAAGAGCCACCTTGGGGCACCTTCCTTACGGAGGGTGCCCCAATGAGCCCTTTTTGTATCATGTAGTCAAACCGAAGCTGACGCTGAGACCGTCATTGACCTGCTGCATCGCAGCGTCGTCCAGATGTCCCATACGATCCCGCAGCCGCTGCTTATCAAGTGTCCTGACCTGTTCAAGCAGCACGACGGAATCCCGCGAGAGCCCGTATTCGGCAGCGTCTATGGAAATGTGCGTGGGCAGCCGCGCTTTCCCCGTGCGGCTTGTTATGGCGGCGGCGATCACCGTCGGGCTGTGTCGGTTGCCGACGTCGTTCTGCACTATCAGCACGGGACGAAGCCCGCCCTGCTCCGATCCGACAACGGGGCTGAGATCCGCATAATATATGTCCCCTCTTCTGACGAACATCAAAATCATCCTTTCGGCAAATCTGTTATTATTTTTGCCTCCGGTATTTATTTTATTCCGTCATGGAGGATTTGCGAAAATTTTTCGTAATTTCATTGTCAGACGTTCGGCTCTGACCTCCGAGGTCAAAATCGCAATGTCACCGAACTTCAGACATCCGCGTCGTCGTAAATGCGCGGCACACGCTTGCCGACGTCGCACAGCACCTCGTAGCTTATCGTCCCCATGATCTCCGCCACGGTATCGGCGTCCTTGCCGTCCGTACCGAACACCACCACCGTATCTCCCGCGCGGCAGGGGACATCACTCACGTCTATCATACAGCTGTCCATGCATATCTTTCCCAAAACGCGTGCGGAACGACCGTTGACCAGCAGACTGTCCTTGTTGGAAAGCAGTCTCGAGTACCCGTCTCCGTAACCGATGGACACCACGGCTATGCGCATATCACGCTCCGCGGTGAACGAGCGGGCGTATCCTACCGTATCCCCCGCTTTGATGTCCTTCACCTGACTGACGCTGGACTCAAGCACCATACATTTTTTCAGGTTTGGGTTTTCCATTTCCGGAGAGGGCATATAACCGTAAAGCGCTATACCGGCTCTCACCATGTCAAGGTGATATTGAGGATACAGCAATATGCCGGCACTGTTGCAGCAATGGCGGGTGCCCACGCAGATTCCGCGGCTCTGCAATTCCGAACACACGTCGGTGAATCTGCGGAACTGACGTTCCGTGAACTCGGGATCTGTCTCCGCAACGCAGAAATGCGTATATATCCCCTCTGCGGAAAGCAGCGGCGAGCGGTAGATCTTCTCGCATTCGTCGGCCGCCTCGGACGTGTCGTCCGCATTGTGGCAATAAATGCCGCTGCGCGACATACCCGTATCGAGCTTGACGTGCACTCTCAGGATATCGCCCGCGACCCTGGCAAGTGAAAGCGCCTGCTTTGCCCCGCTGACGGTGACGACAAGATTATATTCCGCCGCAAGTCGCGCGTCGGTCTCAAACACCGAACCGAGTATGAGTATTTCTTCTCCGACTCCCGCCTCGCGCAGTTCCAGCGCCTCTTCAAGCGATGCGACCGCAAACCTGCCTGCCCCGCGTGACGCAAGCAAACGGGCGACCTCGGCTGCGCCGTGACCGTACGCGTCCGCTTTGACGACCGCCATCAATTCGCACCCGGGTGAAAGAAGCCCCCTTATGTACTCGTAGTTTTTTATTATACCGCGCCG
>URSI01000206.1 GCA_900550505.1 uncultured Eubacteriales bacterium | reverse complement strand
CCGGAGTTTTTTCCTTATTTTTCCGGTGTACGATTAAAGGGCTTGACAGTATGGCACAACTGTGTTATTATTGCACCGTAATCCGACAGAGCTCATCCGTCGTTTTTTTAGCCCCGTAAAAGAACATTTGTTCGGATGAAGAATTGAAGGAAATAATGAAAAGGAGATATGAGATGGATTACACTATTTTTGCACGGGACTTGCTTTCGCGTAAGCCTATGCTCGAAGCCTCTTACGAAGCAATGAGCGAAGAACTGGCGAATCTTCAGTCCGAAATGACTGCGATGCCTTCGCCGAGTGACGTTCCTATCACCGGTACGGGAACCAATCGTGCCGAGGCGAGGCTTATCAATCTTATAGGACGTATAGACGACACGAAGTTCCGCATGGGCATTGTTGAGCGTGATCTTAAAATGATCGAGGCTGGCATGAAACAGATGGATGAATACGAAAGAGCGCTGCTTGAAGGTTTTTTTGTCCACGGTGCCAAAAACGCTGCCGAATCGATGATGAACAGATTTTACAAAGAACGTTCGACAATATATAATGACCGTCGTAAGGCGCTTGAGAAATTTACCCGCTCGGTTTACGGGCTCGTTATGGTGTGAATATGGCTATGGTGATCTCATGATCGAAAATATCCCCGCGCCTGTCCGGCGCGGGGATATGGTTATCGGGATTTATCTGCCCTTCATTTTTTCTTTCATCCGCTGAGAATTATCAAGTATGCGCTTTCTCAGCCGTATGCTCTTTGGGGTCACTTCTATCAGCTCGTCGTCGGCTATAAATTCGATAGCCTCTTCAAGCGACATTTTCTTGGGTGGGACGAGCCTGAGCGCTTCGTCCGCGCCCGCAGAACGGATCGCTGTCAGGTGCTTTTTCTTGCATACATTTACGACAATATCCTCGCCGGCCGGATTAGCGCCCACGATCATTCCGGCATATACTTTTGTCGCGGGGTCAATGAACATCATTCCGCGTTCTTGGGCGTTGTAAAGCCCGTACGATGTCGCCTCACCGTCTTCGTGCGCAATGAGTGAACCTGTGAAACGCTTCGTTATCTCGCCTTTTTCGGGGCTGTACGAGTCAAATATGGTGTTCATGACCCCCTCGCCCTTAGTATCCGTCAAAAATTCCGTACGATATCCGAAAAGTCCGCGCGTGGGCACGAGAAACTCGAGGTGCGTTCTGCTCCCTACGGGCTTCATGTCGGTAAGCTCGCCCTTGCGCCGTCCCATCTGCTCCATCACTGTGCTGACGAACTCCGTTGGAACGTCCACGTACAGCCGATCGATAGGTTCGCAGCGCACTCCGTCTATCATCCGGTATATGATACGGGGAGTGCTCACCATGAACTCGAATCCGCTCCTTCTCATATTCTCCATAAGGATCGAAAGGTGCATTTCGCCGCGGCCGCTGACATTGTAGCTGTCCGCCGAGTCCGTTTCGCTTACACGGAGCGACATATCCTTCATGGCCTCCTTGAAAAGATAGTCGCGTATGTGGCGGGTCGTAACGTATTTGCCTTCCCGCCCGGCAAAAGGTCCGTTGTTGACAGAGAAGGTCATCTCCATCGTCGGCTCGCTGATCTTCACGAAGGGCAGCGGCTCGGGAGTATCCGGTGCGCAAAGCGTATTTCCTATGTGGATGTCCTCGATACCGGAAACGCAGACGATATCTCCTATACACGCGCTGTCAACATCGCGCCTTGCAAGTCCGTCGATTTGGGCGACTGTTGTTATTCTGCTGCGGTAGTTTAACTCTTTTGTGTGAAAATCGCACACGCTGACTTCCTGCTTGGCACGGATAGTACCGCGCTCTATCCTGCCTATGGCTATTTTGCCGACATAGTCGCTGTAATCGACGGCAGATACCAGCATTTGCAATGGTGCGTCCGGGTCTCCCTCGGGAGCCGGTATGTACTCGAGTATCATATCGAAAAGCGGCGTGAGGTCGGTACCGGGTATGTCGGGAGAAAGCGAGGCGGTGCCGTTCCTGCCTGAACAGAATATGACAGGCGAATCGAGCTGCTCGTCAGATGCGTCGAGGTCAAGGAGAAGCTCGAGCACCTCGTCCCCTATTTCATATGGACGCGCGTCGGGCTTGTCTATCTTGTTGACTACGACCACTATGCGGTGCCCTAACTCTATCGCTTTTTGTAGTACAAAACGTGTTTGCGGCATAGGACCTTCCGCTGCGTCGATAAGTAAAAGTACTCCGTTGACCATTTTGAGGATCCGCTCAACTTCACCGCCGAAGTCAGCGTGACCGGGGGTGTCAACGATGTTGATTTTAGTGTTTTTATAATACGTCGAAGTGTTTTTTGCGAGTATGGTTATACCACGTTCACGTTCCAGAGCGTTTGAATCCATAACTCTTTCCTCAACGACCTGATTGTCACGAAAAAGGCCGCCGAATTTGAGCATTTCATCTACAAGAGTGGTCTTGCCGTGGTCGACGTGGGCAATAATGGCTATATTTCGAAGATCTTCGCGTTTCATTCGTTCATCCTCGGTTTAAAGAATTTCGGTGTGCTGTGCATACAGCCACACCAAAACCTCAGTATATCACATCATATTGCTTATTTCAAACATTTTTTTCACAAAAATCAGTGACCCGCATACGATAATATT
>URSI01000205.1 GCA_900550505.1 uncultured Eubacteriales bacterium | reverse complement strand
TGCTTTACAAACACCGGGCGTCGTGCTATAATACGAAAAAATTCAGATGTCGGGCAGTGAAGAAAGGTGTCATATGGTACTTGAGGTAAGAGATATACACAAGAGCTTTGGTGCAAAGCGCGTGCTTAACGGCTTGAGTTTTACGGCGCGGGAAGGCAAAGCCTTCGGGCTCCTCGGCAGGAACGGCGCCGGCAAGACCACTGCGCTGCGTATAATAATGAGCGTTTTCCCCGCTGACAGCGGTGAGGTGCTTTCCGACGGAACCGTGGGGCTGGACCCGCGCCGTGTCGGGTATATGCCGGAAGAAAGGGGATTGTACCCTAAAAAGAAGATCATAGACCAGTTGGTGTATTTTGCCCGTCTGAAAGGTATGAGCACGGCGGACGCGGTGGCTGCCGCGGACAATTGGCTCGGCAGACTCGGCATGAGCGAATACCGTGACAAACGTCTTGATACGCTTTCGAAGGGTAATCAGCAAAAAATACAGCTCATCACTGCGTTGGCGCATGACCCGGAAGTTATCATCCTTGACGAACCGTTTTCCGGTCTCGACCCGGTAAACGCCGCCTTGCTTGAAGATGTAGTGAGAGATGAGCTTTGCAGGGGCAAAACGGTGATTTTCTCCAGTCATCAGATGAACTACATCGAAGAATTCTGTGACAGTATCGTGATCCTTAACGGCGGCATGGCCGCAGTGAGCGGCAGATTGCACGATATCAAGCGCAGTTATACCCGTGACCGTCTCGTCGTGCGTTCGGAGAGGGCAGAGGAGATAGCGGAGGAATTTGGTGAGCGCTGCTTTGAAAAGGATACAGGCGAGATAATAGTGCTTATGAACTCTCCCGATGATAAACGGAGGATGATGTCTTATCTCACGGAAAAATACGATATCGATGACATTGCGGTATATGAGCCGTCGCTCAACGATATTTTCGTTCAGTATGCCGGGGAGTCGGCAAAACCGGAGTGAGAGGTGTCTATATGAAACAGTTTGGGATCATACTCGGTTTTGAGTTTAAATACTATCTTAAAAACAAGATATTCGTAGGTGTCACGCTGCTCATGGTCATACTTATCGTGGCGGCGATGTTTTGGCCGCGAGTTTGGGAGTTGCTGCGTGACGATGAGCAGATAGTTCCGTCAGAAAGACCTTCGATGCTCATTTCCACAGGTTCCGTATATGACGCGGATGATTCTGCTTCCGTCTTTGCGGAGGCCTTTCCGGCGTATGAAGTCCAAATAACGAGCTCCACGGCCGAAGAGATAAAAGAGCTTGTGCTCTCAGGCTCGGTGCAATGTGCTTTCGTGCTCGACGGATATGATAAATATACATATTACGTCAGGGACCTCGGTATGTATGACACGAATACGGCGGCTGCCGATGCGGCGATTTTAAAGCTTTACCGGCTTGATGCCATGCACCGGAACGGAATAGAGTATGAAGAGGCGGAAAAGATACTTTCCAAGCAGGTAGACCACACAGTTGAACGGCTCGGGAAAGATCAGATGTCAAACTTTTTTTATACATACATTATGATATTTGCGCTGTATATGGTGATAATGATCTACGGTCAGCTCGTCGTGACGAATGTGGCGGTCGAGAAGAGTTCGAGGGCGATGGAACTGTTGATCACAAGCGCATCCCCCGTTTCAATGATGTTCGGTAAGGTAATTGCCGCGTGTATTGCGGGGTTTTTGCAGATGTTTTGCGTCTTTGGTGCATCCATGCTGTCGTATCGCCTCAATACAGATTATTGGAGCGGAAACATCTTTGTCGGTTCGATTTTCGGAATGCCGGTGTGGTTGCTGGGATATATGCTTATGTTTTTTGTTCTGGGGTTCTTCCTTTATGCGTTTTTATACGGCGCGGTCGGGTCAACTGCGACAAAGCTCGAAGATATCAATACTACTTCCATGCCGCTGACAATGTTTTTTGTCTTTGCGTTGGTGGCGGTCATAGCTTCATTGGCGAGCGGTAATGTTGACGGAGGGCTGATGAAGACGCTTTCGTTCATACCGTTTACGTCGCCGATGGCGATGTTTGCGCGCATTGCAATGACCAGCGTGCCGGTTTATGAGGTCGTGATATCGGTAGCGATACTTGCGATGTCGGTCGTTGCGGCAGGCGTGACAGCGGCGAAGATATACCGCGTCGGCGTATTGATGTACGGTACACAGCCGACGCTCGGGGCTGTATTCAAAGCCATGCGAAATGCGTAGAACAGACCGGGATGAAGTAAATATAAGAATCATCCGGGCAAGTTCATACTGCAACTGAGAAAGTTTACTTAATTGCTGTACGGATGGCGGCAATCCCGCTCCTTCTTTTCCCGGTCTTCCTTTCGGCCTTATGATTATTCCTTCTGAAAGCTTTCGTTGGGTTTTGTTATATCTGGTCTTGAAATCTCGCATTTCCTTATATGTGAACCCGTATTTTTCTCCTGCTTCCCGCAGCGTATGTCCTTTCTCCAATCTTTTTCGGATCGTTTAATATGTTTGTATTTTTGAGGCATAACAAAACCTCCTATGGTAGTTCTTTTATTCTACCATAGGAGGCTGTCTTTTTCTATTGTCCGTTTTTACCGGACTTGTTAACAAACCGTGCCGGCTGATTATATTTGAGATATCTGGCGT
>URSI01000204.1 GCA_900550505.1 uncultured Eubacteriales bacterium | reverse complement strand
TACCGGATGTAATCAAATTCTATGTCATATATGTTGACGGTGTCGCCCTCTTCTATGCCGTTTGCTTCCAGAGCGTCTATGACGCCGCCGTTTCTCAGCACACGCTGAAAGTACCTGAGAGATTCGCGGTCGTCAAAGTTCACGCTTGAGACGACATTTCTGAGCCATGCTCCTGTAACATAGAAAACGCCGTCGCGCTTGTCTATATTGGTCTCACGCTCCTGCGGGGCTTCTTCGGGCAGCGGTTCGCTTTCGTAGATCAACAGAGGCGGCGCCTTTGAGAGAGCGCGCACGGTCGCCTCCAACAGCTGAGGCAGTCCCTCGCCCGTTATGGGGCTTATCGGTATGACTTCGTTGCCGGTCGCTCTGAGCCGTTCGAGCGTTTCGGGGTCGATCCCGAGATCGGATTTCGAAGCGGCTATTATCTGATATCTTTGCGAAAGAAGCGGGTCATACGACTCGAGCTCTGCGTTGATCTTTGATATATCGTCTACGGGATCTCTGCCTTCGGAGCCCGATGCGTCCACAACGTGTATGAGCATCCGGCATCTGTCTATGTGACGCAGAAAAGACAGCCCCAGCCCCAGTCCCTCTGAGGCACCCTCTATGAGACCGGGGATATCGGCGACTACGAATGTGGTGTCATATGCGCTCACCACACCCAGGTTCGGCGAAAGGGTAGTGAAACGGTAATTGGCTATTTTGGGACGGGCAGCGGATATCCGTGACAAAAGCGTGGATTTGCCCACGTTCGGGAAGCCCACGAGTCCTACGTCGGCCAGCATTTTCAGCTCAAGTGTTATCTGTGCCTCCGGACCCGGTATCCCTCCTTTTGCAAACCGGGGGACCTGACGTGTCGGGGTGGCAAAATGTACGTTCCCCCAACCGCCTCTGCCGCCCTTAAGCAGTACAAACGGCTCGTCTCCCGATATGTCCTTGATTATCCTGCCGGTTGCAGCGTCCCGTATCAGTGTCCCGGGCGGTACTCTGAGCACGGTGTCCTGCCCGTTTGCGCCGTGAAACTTTTTTTGCATGCCCTTACCGCCGTTCTCGGCAATAAATTTGCGACGGTGCTTGAATGCGAGCAAAGTGTTTATCCCGCTGTCCGCAAGAAACACGATATCGCCGCCTTTGCCGCCGTCACCGCCGTCGGGGCCGCCTTTGGCGACGTATTTCTCGCGGTGGAACGACACGCAGCCGTCACCGCCGTCGCCGGCCTTTACATATATATCGACCTTGTCGATGAACATCGTTGGTACTCCTCTCTCGGACGGCGCCGACAGAACAAAAAAAGAGTACGCCAAAAGACATACTCTTTTTCACCGGGCGCGACGGCGTAATGCCGAGTGACCCGGCATTACCCGCTATTGCTGCGCGTAAACGCTTACCTGTTTTCTGCCGTTGGCAATGTGCTCGAACTTGACCTTTCCGTCAATGAGCGCGAAAAGCGTATCGTCGGAGCCGCGTCCGACATTCTTGCCGGGATGGATCTTCGTGCCGCGCTGGCGTATGAGTATGTTGCCGGCAAGCACGGTCTGACCATCCTGTTTCTTGACACCGAGACGCTTTGACTCGGAGTCACGACCGTTCTTCGTTGAGCCGACGCCCTTCTTATGTGCGAAGAACTGTATGGACAATCTGAGCATCGTTATCTTCCTTTCTTATTCTGATTCGACCCTGACATTACCGGGGTACTCAAGACTCAGTGCCTCAAGCTCCGCCCTCAGCCCGGCGATCAGCCGGCGCGAGGCAATGTCACCGTCAAGCAATTCAAGCCCGACGGACGCGTCGCGTTCGTCGGAAGAGACCGCGGCGCGCGCTTTGAACTGTTCCGTTATCGTATTGCACACGAGCATCGTCATGGCGCTCACGGCGGCACAAACTATGTCCCTTCCGCTCGCGGCGTAACCGGAGTGACCTGTGACGACAAATGACGAATCAGTGAATACGGCACGTATCATGTCACGCTTTGATCGCTGTGATCTGCAGCTTCGTGTAAGGCTGTCTGTGACCTATCTTTTTCTTTTCGTTCTTCTTGGACTTGTAACGGATGATGTGAAGCTTTTTGCCTTTGCCCTGCTTTATCACCTGAGCAGTGACCGTGCAGCCCTCAAGCCCGGTGGCCTTGAAACCCTCGGACGTCGAAACGGCTACCACATTGTCAAACGTATAGCTCTCACCATCTGCAACATCAAGCTTTTCAACAAAGATGATGTCGCCCTCGCTGACCTTGTACTGCTTTCCGCCCGTCGCTATAACAGCATAGCTTGCGCTCACGAAAAGCACCTCTCTTTCATTAAAGACTCGCTATAAAGGCACTCCGTACGGAGTTTTGTGCACATCCGCCGGCTCCTGCATGGGACGCGTCACGCACATCATTGCAGAAGGCTTACAACGGCATAAAAATGCGCCTCTTTTAAGCGGCAACGTATTTTAACACATATGATCATCCGTGTCAAGCCTTTTATCAATAAATTTTCTCCAATTTCTACAGGTTTACAACAGGGATGCTGCAGCAGGCATGCTGCAGGAAGATAAAAAATTAAGTGACGAATAATAGGGCGACCCGTGACAGTTAAGTTGCCCTGACAAAACTGAAGGGCGGGAGACCTGTTCGTCATGAAAACTGTAATACACCATTGACAAACCCGTATTTATGAGA
>URSI01000203.1 GCA_900550505.1 uncultured Eubacteriales bacterium | reverse complement strand
TGTCAAAGTTGAAGAATACGTCGACGCCCTTTTTCGAAAGTGTACCGTTGATGAAGTTCATCTGGGGAGTTCCGATAAAGCCGGCGACAAATATATTGGTCGGGAAGTCATAGAGACGCTGAGGCGTATCGACCTGCTGGATGAGACCATCTTTCATAACCACTATACGGGTTGCCATAGTCATGGCTTCCACCTGGTCGTGGGTGACATATATGAACGTCGTTCCGACTTTCTGATGCAGCTTGGTGAGCTCGGTTCTCATCGCAGAACGCAACTTGGCGTCCAAGTTGGAGAGCGGCTCGTCAAGAAGGAAGACCTTTGGCTCACGAACTATGGCACGACCGAGAGCAACACGCTGCTTCTGACCACCGGAGAGCGCCTTGGGACGTCTGTCAAGGAGGTGAGTGATGTCAAGTATTCTTGCAGCTTCTTCGACTCTGCGCTTGATCTCCTCCTTCGGAGTCTTTCTGAGTTTGAGTCCGAAAGCCATGTTTTCGTAAACGGTCATGTGCGGATAGAGAGCGTAGCTCTGGAACACCATCGCGATGTCTCTGTCCTTCGGCGCAACGTCATTGATAAGCTTATCGCCGATATATAATTCACCGTCGGTGATATCCTCAAGACCGGCGATCATACGGAGCGTCGTGGTCTTACCGCAACCGGAAGGACCGACGAGCACAAGAAACTCTTTGTCTTTTACTTCAAGACAAAAGTCGGAAACAGCCGTTACGCCGCCGGGATATTTCTTGAAGATGTGTTTGAAACTTACACTTGCCATATTTTCCTCCTGAATCAGCAGCGCATGCTGCCGCATAACGCTAAATTACAATGATAATAATAGCATAGCAGACCCGTAATTGGTAGGGCTTTTTTGTCCAAAATTTTATGTGCGTTCTTGTGTATATTGCATAAACGCAGAGCCAAATACAGATAGTGATGTAATATTATTCCGTGCGTCCGATGCTGCTGAGCAGCATTGTTTTTTCCTGTTCCGTGAGTGATCTGTAATCCCCCGGACGGAGCTGCGGATCAAGTCTCAGCACTCCGAAACTGCTGCGGTGCAGAGAGGTTATACGGCTCCCTACGGTCGCGACCATCCTTTTTATCTGATGATATTTTCCTTCAGTAATGGTTATGATTCCGCCGTTTTCGTTAAGCGTTATCGCGCATTTTTTTGTGACAGTGCCGTCTGCAAGCTCTACTCCGTTCCTGAGGATCTCCGCCGTTTCTTCGGTCAGCGGAGGTTGTGCTGTGAAAGTATAGGTTTTTTCGACATGTCGCATGGGTGAAAGAAGCGAGTGTGCGGCGTCGCCGTCGTTTGTCAGAAGGACAAATCCGGTGGTGTCCTTGTCAAGCCTTCCTGCGGGGAACAACTTGATTGAGGAATACGGCGGCTCAAGCAACTCGAGTACCGTGTGCGAACCGGGCTCGTCCGTCGAGCACACATAGCCTTGGGGCTTGTTCATCATGAGGTATATAAATCTTTTGTAAATGACTCTTGTGCCGTCCAGCTCCAGCAGGTTGTTTTCGGTTACCCTGATGTCGGCGGTTCTGACTATGACGCCGTCGAGCGATATCCTGCCCTCACGCGCGGCACGGCGTGCCTGACTGCGTGACATGATACCGCACGACGACAGTATTTTATCTATACGTTCGTTATATCCCATTACTTTCCTCTCAGAAAAGCATCCGTTTTGCAAAGTTATAGAGTACGAGCAGGTCCGGGCAGAGCAGTAACGCCAGACATACCCCAACAAAAATGAATATAAGCGCCGTGACGAAACCGCAGACAAACGGATGGTCTTTTTTTTTCAAACATTTTCACCGCCGAATAAAGTTATGTAGCGCTGTCGGCGTGAGGCTTTTCAAAACCGTGTATGAAACCGTTTTCTCCCGGGCAGCATATGTCTCCTGCAATTATCCTGCCCTTGTAAATGATCAGATTGGCTATGACCTGTTCCTGACCGTAGTTTGTTACGGTATAGGTGTATCGGGTCGCCTTTTTTCCTTTGTAGTCCGCAAGGTCGAGTCCCTGACGACGTTGTATCCCGTTATATACTTCGTATACGCTGTCGAAACTTTCCGGCACCACTATTTCGGCGACCTCGGTCGGCTCCGCTGTCACCTCGTATCCGAAGGAAGCGAGAAATTCGCGTCTTTCCTCGTTCGTTTCAATGTTTTTGTAGTTTGCCGCTGCAAGCACGCTTTCCGGCTCCATGTAACGAGGTATCACCACTGCGAGCGATACGAGCGCTGCCACAGCCAGCGCCACTACCGCAAAAAACTTGAGCGTCGACGCTCTGAAAGTGTATATATGCATATCCTCCGTCCTTTCCCGGGTTTATGGAACAATGATATGCTGGAAGATTTGATAATATTACACTCTTCAGAGCCGGAAAAACCAGGATGTGCTGTTTTTCGCGTATGCAAAGCGTCAGGCTCAGTCCGTAAGCTCCGCCAGCCTTTCATATAAAGCGTCGAGCTGGTTCTGGTATTGTTCGCGCTCACGGCAGAGCTCCATGACTGCGTGATAGTCGGTTTCGGGCTTTGCGAGCCTCTGGTCTATTTCTGCAATTTTTGCATCAAGCTCGTTGATCTTGGCTTCGGTCCTTGCGATTTCGCCTTCTTTTCTGCGTTGTTCCGAGCGCTTTTTCCTTTGTTCT
>URSI01000202.1 GCA_900550505.1 uncultured Eubacteriales bacterium | reverse complement strand
AGGTATATCCGGGCGCTTCAATGCGCTCGAAATTCGGCCGCTCGTAGATACCGACAACGGTATATGTCCGCTTTTCTCTGACTTCTATGACTTCATCGTTTATAAATTCTTCATGGGTCATATTATCGTAGGTATAACACGGATTGTTCTGACCGAGCGGGAACCCGTCGAGCGTACGCGTACCGAGTTCAAGTGTCAGAGTATCCCCCAGGCTCAAACTGACCCCGCCGTTTGATGACAAGTGCTCGGGAACAATGATCTGGGAAGGTTCTTCCGGAAGATGACCGGCTATGAGATGCACGGGCATAGTTTCAAAAAAGCTGTCCCTCTCGCCTCCTATAACGTATACATACGGCTTGTATTCGTTCTTGCTGTCGATCTTGGCATAACCGAGCAATTGACCGTACGCAGAGGATACGACGCGCTCATTGCCGGCAAGCTCCTCATATTCCTGCCAGCTCACCCCGGAGACGGCACCGTGCCAGTCGCCCTCGCTGTAAACGGCGTACTCCATAACGTAATTCCGAATGCTGGAAACGAAGGTCGTAACGGCGCATATCATTGCGGCGGAAAGCATGATACCTATTACGGTAACAACGGTACGCGTTTTATTCATCTTGAGTGACCGAAGAGTTACCCTGTTGAAAACATTCATCTCCTGATCACCTCGTCACGGATTATCCTGCCGTCCTCTATTGCAAGTATCCTGTCTGCCTGAAGCGCTATGTTCTCATCATGTGTTATAATGATAAGGGTCTGGTCATACTTTTTGTTGGACATCTTCAAAAGCTCCACAATCTCCTGACTGTTCTTTGAGTCGAGATTGCCTGTCGGCTCGTCTGCAAGCACGACGGCAGGAGCATTCATGAGTGCGCGCCCTATGGATACTCGCTGCTGCTGCCCGCCCGATAGCTGGTTGGGCAGATGGTTTTCCCTTCCGGTGAGCTTCAGAGTGGTCATCAGTTCTCTCAAACGCTCCTGATTGACCTGCCGTCCGTCCATGAGAACCGGAAGTGTTATATTTTCAGTGACGTTGAGCACGGGTATCAGGTTATAAAACTGATAGATAAGCCCCACCTGACGGCGGCGGAAGACAGCGAGCTGTTCATCGTTCTGTGCATACACATCGCTGCCGTTCATATATACCTTACCGCTCGTAGGCTTATCCACTCCGCCCAATATGTGCAGCAGTGTCGATTTTCCGGAGCCGGAAGGTCCGATTATTGCGATAAACTCACCCTTGTCGACGCTGAAAGAGACATGATCCAGCGCTCTGACCTCGTTTTCGCCTTTACCGTAGGTTTTACAAAGATCGACTACTTTCAATATTTCCATAAATGCTTTCTCTCCTATCGGTCATACCCGGCGGGTCACTTCCCGCCACGACCCTGACGCCGTTCATTATACGGTCATGATATGACAGTGACGTGACTCAATAATTACAAAAACGTCACTTAAAGAAAAAGGGTACCGTCTTCAGACGATCCCCTTATAAAAACGGATGGTGAACCGGGCGCCGCCGGATGCCCGGTTTTCCGCTTTCACCGTGCCGTTTTGAGCCGTTATTACCATTCTGGCCAGTGCAAGCCCTATACCAAAGCTTTTCTCACCGGAATTTTTCCCCTTGTAAAAGCGTTCAAAGATATGCGGCAGATCTTCGGCAGCTATACCGCAGCCGTTATCCGTGATCACTATCTCGGTGTAAAGAACGTTGTCAAGAGCCGATATTTCTATTTCACCATGCTCCTGCGTATGCTCCATACAATTTTTGACCACATTCGTCACCGCCTCGCAGGTCCAGTCCACATCGCACGTGACATTCCCTTTTGAGGTTATTCTGAGCGTCTGGTCTCTCAGCTCCATCGGGACGAGCAGCGGCGCCGTGGCTCTGTTCAGCAAGTCGCCGAGCGATACGGTTTCCGACCGGAACCCCGCCGTTCCGGCATCGATTTTTGACAGCTTCAGCAGCGTGGTGATCAGCCATTCTATCCTCGACAGCAATTCGTACAACTCGCGCGACAGCTCCATACGTCTCTCTGCCGTAATACCCGGCTCGGCAAGAAACGATATCAGCAAATTTATTGAAGTCAGCGGGGTGCGTATCTGATGCGATATATCGGCCAGCGAATCGGCAAGATACGCCTTGTCATTCTGCAGTCTCTGCTGCTGCTCACTCAGCCGCACAACTAATTTGTGGACCTCGCTCTGCAATATCCCGAGCTCGCCTTCCTCGTACTTCTCCAAAGCGATTTGACAACCGCCGTGCAATATACGGTCAATATCTGCCGCAAAGTCACTTATTCTGCGATATCTCCGGAACGTGTAAAAAAAGAAAACAGCAACAAATACCGCGCATACGGCAAGCGTAAAAAAGCCGTAGTGTTCACCAAACGAAAACGCCGCAGTACACGAACATACCGATGTCACCAGGCATACCGCAAAAAGCCGGGAGACCTCGGGATTTCTCAAAAACTTCATACTGCATCCACCCGGTAACCCACGCCGCGAACGGTCCTGATGATCGCGGGGTTCTGCGGGTCATCCTCAAGCTTCTCCCTCAGCCGCTTTATATACACCGTGAGCGTATTGTCGTTAACAAATTCACCCGCTATATCCCAGATGGATTCGAGCAGCTGACTTCTTGTAAGCACGATGCCCCGGTTGTTGAGAAACACAAGAAGCAGA
>URSI01000201.1 GCA_900550505.1 uncultured Eubacteriales bacterium | reverse complement strand
CAGCTCCTCCAGCTCCCGGTTGAGCATGTCATATTCATAGTCGTCTATCACCGGCGCGTCATCCTCATGATATTTTCTTGAATAATATTCAAGCCTTTCACGAAGCTCAAGAACCTGTTTTTTTATCTCTTCAAGCATACCGCACCGCCACAATTGACTTTTTAACACTTTTATGTTATCATATTCCGGCTATATTATACCACCCTCGCCGTGTATAATCAAGGAGTTTGATCTATGTCAACAAATATTTTTGCGCCGCCGCTTACGGTCGGCTGCACTGTCGGTCTCGCTTCACCATGCGAAACGAAAAGCCGTGAGCGCCTCGAAATCACGGCAACCGCGTTGCGCTCTTTGGGGTTTAATGTCAGGTTCGGCACCAACACCTTCAAAGACACGTGGGGTTACGCCGCTTCGGCGTCGGAACGTGCGGAAGACATAAACCGCATGGCAGCAGACGACGATGTCAGACTCGTCATACTCGGGGGCGGTGAAACTGCCACGGAGGTGCTGCCGCTCCTCGACTACGAACTTATTGCCTCAAAGCCCAAGCGATACTGCTCGTTCAGTGACGGTACGAGCATACTGAATGCGATCACATCGCAATGCCATCTGGTGACGTATCACGGTCAATCTTTCCGCACATTCGACGATCTGAGCGAATACAATCTCACAAATTTTCTCACCCGAGTGATGAGAGACGACGGCGTTTACCGCCCGGCGAACGACTGGACTATCCTTCGGGGCGGTACGGCAGAGGGCACTGCGGTATGCGGATACACACAGAATCTCTGCCTGTTGCTTTCAAGTCCGTTTTTCAAATACGACATATCGGACGGATACGTGATTTTTACTGAGGATCACTCTTTCTTTTCCTGCGAAGCTGCGGTAGCCCGGTATATCTCACATCTTGCCCAATCGGATTTTTTCAAATGTGTGAAAGGTGTAGTTTTCGGCTGCTATGACGAATCAGACAGCGAAGAAGGCATAATCCGCATATTGGGCCGAATGGCTGACGCTCTCGGCATACCCGTGGCAAAATGCCGCGACTTCGGTCACGGTGAAAACAACGCCGTGATCCCCAACGGTGCACGCTGCCGCGTGAGTTTTGAGCCGCAACCACAGGTGACGACTTTGCTCTGACCTCTTATGGCAAAAACAACCGGTACGGGAAGGAGCATTTCGTATGGCGGACTTCCTACGTCTTTGTATTCAACCGGGATGTTGCAGTCACACCGAAGCATTAAATAAAGTTCTTACATGATATTTGCGGAGGATAAAATGAGATCGGCTTTCCAAATACTTGCGATACCGTACCGGATAATTGACGGCACGCCCTTCTACTGCGTGTTTCACCGTGCAGACTTCGACCAATGGCAATTTATAGCCGGAGGCGGCGAAGATGCTGAAACTCCTTTTGAAGCTGCAAAAAGAGAAGTATTTGAAGAAGGCGGTGTACTGTCAGATAAATGGGTGGAGTTGAAAAGTCTGTCCTATATCCCCGCTGCTGTTATATCCGAAAAGCATCGGGTATGCTGGAGCAAGGACACTTATGTAATACCGGAATATACCTTTGGCTTCGAGTGCAAAGGCGATATAAAACTGTCCCACGAGCATACGGAGTGCGTTTGGTTGACTTATGATGAAGCAGCCGGGAAGCTTAAATGGGATTCAAATCGTACGGCTCTGTATGAGCTTAATTGCCGGTTGAGGGATAAGCAATGATCGGTCTGGAACGGGGCACCGTAAAACTGTGCGAGCATGAAAAAGAATGGGAAATCGAAGCCCGGAATACAATTTTTCGCTTGAAGCAGATATTGGGTGATGTCATCAAAGATATTCAGCACGTTGGGAGTACCTCTATAATTTCCATAAAGGCAAAGCCCATAATTGATATTGCAGTAGCGGTTGATGATTTCGATGATATCATCATATTTGAAAAAGAATTGAAAGACAACGGGTTTTACTATCGTCCCAATGCACAGGCGTCGATAAAAAATCAGTTATTGTTCGCTTGCGGCAGCTATTATGAAGGTACGGGTGAAATGCAGACTCATTTCATCCATGTTGTCCGTACAAACAGTATTGATTGGATAAATTACATAAATTTCAGAGATTATCTTAACAACACACCTTCGGCTGCAAAGGAGTATGAAGAGCTGAAAGTATCACTTGCCCTGCAAGCGCCCGTTGATAAAGGCAGGGAAAAGTATCTCCAGGGAAAGCACGATTTTATCGTCCGTACCCTGAGAAATGCACTTGTAAGATCCTATCTCGGGAAAACGGTAAATATAAAAATAGACAGACCTGTCGGAAGCATTCACCCGGAGCACCCGGAACTTGTCTACCCTGTCAATTACGGATATATACCTGATGTGTTCGGCGGCGACGGTGAAGAGATAGACGTGTATCTGCTCGGTGTGGATGTTCCGGTCGAAGAATACACAGCCCGGATCATCGGAATCGTTCATCGGCATAACGATACGGAAGATAAGCTGGTCGCCGCGCCCGAGGGATTGGATTTCGATGAAAACAAGATTTCAAAATCAGTCAGTTTTCAGGAACGATTTTTTGAAAGTGAAATTGAACTTTGCAGCTGACCGATAGGAAAAATCTGAAATGCTGATTTCACGGGTACAGAGGGTATCGGTACCAAAATTCAAATGGGGCACCTTCCTTACGGAGGGTGCCCCAACTGGTATCGGCTGT
>URSI01000200.1 GCA_900550505.1 uncultured Eubacteriales bacterium | reverse complement strand
GCCCCTCGGATATTATTTCCCTTACGGCCATTCTCGGGTCGAGCGATGCTATCGGGTCCTGAAAGATCATCTGTATCTGCGTAGTCAGACGCGTCTTTCTCGCCTTACGCAGCTCCCGGCGGTATTCCCGCCTGAGCGAAGCGTCCGGATGTTCTTTCAGCCGCGGCAGATATGAGTCCATGACCTCATGCACGAGCCGCTCGGAATATTCTTTATTGCACTCGCGGTTGTCCGCGACAGCCGATTTCAGCTCTGCTTTCAGTTCGGCATCCTGCGCCGCATACCCGGCTCTCAGCTTTGCACGTTTTTCGGCGTCAGTTTCCGACTTAAGCGTTTCGTTATACCGGCGCCTCAGCTCCCTGCGCTTGTCTTTGATACCCCTGACGCCGGCGGCAATACGCACCCCTTTGAACCATACGTTGCCCGATGTGATGTCGTACAGCTTTATAATAGACCGTCCGGTTGTGGTCTTGCCGCATCCGGATTCGCCGACCAGTCCGAAAACCTCACCCTTCTTTATGTCAAAACTGACGTCGTCGACGGCCTTCGTCACTCCGCCGCCCGATTTGAAATACTGACACAGGTGCTCGACACGCAGCAATGTTTCACGTTCACTTGCCATTGTCGTCACCTCTCTTTTGCTTCATGCGAGCTATACGCTCGGTCACCGCCCTCGGAGGCTCCACCCTGGGCGCATCCGGGTGAAGCAGCCATGTAGCGGCATAATGTGTGTCGCTTATGCGGAACATAGGAGGCTGCCGTTCAAAATCGATCTTCAGTGCGTACTTGTTCCGCTCGGCAAATGCATCTCCCTTGGGAGGATAAATCATATTCGGCGGTGTGCCGGGTATCGCGTCGAGCCTTTCCTGCGTGTCAAGATCGGGCATCGACGAAAGCAATGCCCATGTGTACGGATGTGCGGAATGATAAAAGATGTCCTCGGCCGTACCGTACTCCACTATCTTTCCGGCGTACATGACCGCGATCCTGTCCGCCATATTCGCCACCACGCCCAGATCGTGGGTGATGAATATTATCGAAAGCTTGCGCTTTTCCTTGAACCTGTTGATAAGCTCAAGTATCTGTGCCTGTATCGTAACATCCAACGCGGTGGTCGGCTCGTCACATATCAATATATCCGGGTCTGCCGCAAGCGCTATCGCAATGACTATACGCTGTCTCATACCGCCCGAAAACTCAAACGGGTACTGATTGTAGCGACGGCGGGCATTCGGTATGCCTACCTCCTCCATCAGCTTGAGCGCTTTTCTCTTCGCGCTTCGCTTCGTGACCTTGTGCACGACGCCCGAGGCGCTATCCTTCAAAAAGTCTATCACGGCCACCGACAACGCGTCATAGTCGCGCGTCTCGCCGAGCGAGGCATCATGCTCAAAATGCTCTGCAAGTCTGTCAATGACTGCAAGGATATTCGAACGGACCAGGTCAAGATCCGTGACCGCCGGCGGTATGACGGACCAGTCCGGCTCTTTCCCCGCGGCACTCAGGCGGTCATGACGAGCCTTATCACGTTCATATCTTTTCGTTTCGCGCGCGTTATGCCCTATACCTCCGAAATACCTATCAAGCTCCTTGGTCACGCTCACGTTGAAGGTATGAGCAAAGCTGTCCTTAACCATCTCCAGGGGGTCTATCGCACGCGCCACGGCAGCGCTCATAGCGTTCAGTGCCTCACGGCACTCGCGCTCTTCAAGACGTTCCTTTTCAAAGACCGCACGATGGTTCCTGAGCACCTCTACGGCGGTGAGACGGTTCCTGTCCGTCTCCTCCGCAGCGCTTCTCAACGCCTTCTTCACATCGGCAATGAAGTCCAGCATGAATTCCGAATCCAGCCGTCTGCGCAGCTCGTTGTTGAGCGCCTCTATATCCGTCTCCGAAGGCGGATCCTGTTCAAACGTGCGGCAATAACCAAGCGCGAAAAAATTCGGCGCCGTCCTGCTCAACGCGGCATCAAGTATATCTCTCACGGCACGCAGACTGTCTATGGCAAGCCGGCTGTCGGAAGCGTGCACCGCCCTGCACGCCGCTGCGGCTTGGGCCGACAGTTTCTTCGCTTCTTCGCCGCTGACCATAAACTCAGAGACCGAAGTCCCCGCGAGGTGTCTTATATTTTCGGTGCGGTACCGGACATCGGTCGCCGCGTCCTTCTCCAGCTCAAACATCAGTCTGTCTATGTCGTCGACCGCCTCCTGCGCCGCTTCGTACGACCTGTTGTAAGCCGATTCAAGTTCCAGATGCTTATATTCGAACCGGTCAAACTCGCGGCACTTCCGAGTCAACTCCTCCGCACGTTCCGGCTCGACCTTTATCATATGCTCCTTCAAATTTTTCAGGTAGGTATTGAAAGTCCTGCGGCTCTCCCTTTGGCGCGCCCTGCCCTTGAGCAGCATCGCTTCGGTGAGCTGTCTGCCGATTTTGATGATGGGATTGAGGCTCGACATGGGATCCTGAAATATCATGGCTATCTTGTCGCCGCGGAGCCTGTGGAAATCGTCCTCCGAAAGGCTCAGCAGGTCTTTGCCGTCATATATGATCTCGCCGCCCTCGATCACGGCGTTGTTTGCCAGTATCCCGAGTATGGATTTTGACGTGACTGACTTGCCGGATCCCGATTCGCCCACGATAGCCAGTGTCTCGCCTTTTTCAAGGTCGAAATCTATACCCCGCACAGCCCTGACGAGCCCTCCGG
>URSI01000199.1 GCA_900550505.1 uncultured Eubacteriales bacterium | reverse complement strand
CTCAATATATTTCGGGCATTTATGCTTAGCGATGTGACTTCTGATATATTCGCGCAATTCATCCTCGGTAAGAGTTTCGCCCTCCTTGACAATGACACAGGCCATTATCTCCTCGCCGTACTGCTTATCAGGCACGCCGATGACCTGAACGTCACTGACCTTCGGATGAGTGTATATAAAGTCCTCAAGTTCTTTCGGGTAAATATTTTCACCGCCACGGATGATCATATCCTTTATGCGTCCGGTGATCTTGTAATAGCCGTCGGGCGTGCGACGGGCAAGGTCTCCGGTATGGAGCCAGCCGTCCTTGTCGATAGCGAGAGCCGTCGCCGCCGGCATCTTGTAATAGCCCTTCATTATGTTGTACCCGCGTGCGACAAATTCACCGTCTACACCGTCGGGCAGTTCCTCATATGTCTCGGGATCCACGATACGGCACTCAACGCCGAACATCGCCTGACCGACCGTGTTGACACGCTGCTCGATGGTATCCGTCGTCTTTGACATCGTGCATCCGGGTGAAGCCTCTGTCTGACCGTATGTTATCACTATTTCAGACATATGCATCTCATCTATGACCTGCTGCATTACCTTTACGGGGCACGGGCTGCCTGCCATAATACCCGTACGCATGTGTGAAAAATCAGTGCTTGCAAAATCAGGGTGCTCCAGAAGCGCTATGAACATCGTCGGAACGCCGTGGAAACAAGTGACCTTCTTGAGATTGATACATCTGAGGGCGTCAGCCGGTCTGAAATACGGCAGCGGAGACATCGTAACACCGTGGGTCATAGCAGCCGTCATAGCAAGCACCATCCCGAAGCAATGGAACATAGGCACCTGTATCATCATGGTATCCGCTGTTGACAGATCCATGCAGTCACCTATGGCTTTGCCGTTATTCACAACGTTGTAGTGCGTCAGCATGACGCCTTTCGGGAATCCCGTCGTTCCGGAAGTATACTGCATATTGCAGACATCATGCTTAGTTATCGAGGCGGCTCGCCGTGTGATCTCTTCTTCTGAAGTGGCTGTCGCATACTGCTGTGCCTCTTCCCAAGTCAGACAACCTTCAAGCTCACAGCCGCAAGTTATTATGTTTCTCAAAAACGGCAGCTTTTTGGAATAAAGCGGCTGTCCCTTCTGAAGCGACGCAAGTTCAGGGCACAGATTGCGCATTATGTCAACATAATCCGAATCCTTGTACCCCGCTGTCATCACCAATGTATGTGTATCCGACTGCCTGAGCAAATATTCCGCTTCATATATTTTGTATGCGGTATTTACCGTAACGAGTACCGCACCGATCTTAACAGTTGCCCAGAAAGTAATATACCATTGCGGTACGTTTGTCGCCCAAATCGCCACGTGATCGCCGCGCTTGACGCCCAAGGATACCAGCGCACGCGCAAAACGGTCAACATCATCACGGAATTCGCTGTATGTACGGGTATAATCGAGCGTTGAAAAATCGAACGCCAGCCTTTCCGGAAATTCCTCTACCATCCGGTCAAGCACCTGAGGCAGAGTGAGGTCGATAAGGTGCTCCTTCTCCCAAACGTAATAGCCGTCGCCTCTGAGATTGGGTATCAACGGACCGCTTGAATAGCTCCTGTGTGTGTATTTGCTCATGTAGTGGACAAAGTGCGGAAATACAACGCCCGCATCCTGCAGATCAGGCGCCCATTTCTTTACCCATTCAAGCGCGACCGCACCTTCGTAATTTATGGAGGTAAGCGCAAGCATCATATCCTCAACAGGCAAATCACCGTCGCCCATCATGCGATAACTGGCGACGCCGTCGATCATCACCGAATCCTTGATATGGACATATTTGATATATGCACCGAGATTTTCCACGGTCTTGGAAGGCTGCTCCGCAGCATATCGGTACGGATGATGCATGTCCCACAATGCGGCAACACTGTCGCTCGGGATCGAATCAAGCAGGTCACGGAGTCTTTTCGTATCGCTGTATGCACCGTTAGTCTCTATGAGCAACACCACATTGTGTTCATGCGCATAGGGGACAAGCTCCATAAGCGCCGACCTGACGACATCGTCATCCACTTCCCCTGAGGGCATGATAACGTCATCGGCAAGAACTCTGACAAAAGGCGAACCGAGTGAATCGGCAACATCTATGTATTCCTTCAGTTCCTGAATATTCTCGTCCTGTTTTCCGCCGTATTTGAGGCAGCAACCCGACGATACGCATGAAACGGATAGGCCCAGACCGTCAAGCTTCTCCTTCGTATGCGCAAGCGAATCGGTAAAAGTCAGAGAGCGTTGGGTAAAAAGCTCTCTGCCGAGTCCGCGTATCTCAATACTGTCAAAGCCCAAATCCTTGGCCATGACCATTATGTCGCCCCATTCATAATTAGGGCACGCGAGAGTCGAAAAAGAGATCTTCATTTTTGTTTCTGTGTCCTTCCTTTTTTACGGTCTGTTAGGGTCGCTCACCCTTTCCCGATATTATAACAAACGGCACAGCATTTTTCAAGGTTTCTTTTTATCAAAAATTAAACAGGCACGTCCTATTTTTTGTCAGCTTTTTGAATTTTCAGTGTCTGTGCACAACCCACAAAGGCAGCGGAAAATATATTAACGGAATATCTGAAGTTTCAATTACTGAATCGTACTGCCGCCTTGCAAAAGCTCACGGCAGATGATATAATGTGTACACGACATGAAGCATCAGTCTGGAG
>URSI01000198.1 GCA_900550505.1 uncultured Eubacteriales bacterium | reverse complement strand
GATAAGCGGTGATGACTGTGAAAAATATTGTTGAAAATTATACGCTGCTGTGCGATTTTTACGAGCTGACCATGTCCAACGGTTATTTCCGCACGGGCATGGCCGATACCATCGCATATTTCGATGTGTTCTATCGTACGGTGCCGGACAACGGCGGTTTTGCCATCTGCGCCGGACTTGAACAAGTGATTGATTATATCGTCAACCTTCGCTTTGACGAAGAAGACATTGAGTTCCTGCGTTCAAAGAAGATTTTTGACGAAGGATTTCTTGAATTTCTCAGGAACTTCAAATTCACGGGCGACATATACGCGATCCCGGAGGGCACACCGATATTTCCGAACGAGCCGATACTCACTGTGCGGGCACCGGTGATCCAGGCTCAGTTTATTGAAACATTCACATTGCTCTCCCTGAACCACCAATCTATGATTGCCACTAAAGCAAGCCGTATAGTTCGCGCTGCACAGGGCAGAGCCGTCAGTGAATTTGGTTCAAGGCGTGCGCAGGGCGCTGACGGAGCCATTTACGGCGCGCGTGCAGCATATATTGCCGGTTGCTCAAGCAGCGCATGTACTATAAGCGACAAGATGTTCGGCGTTCCTGCATCAGGTACTATGGCTCATTCGTGGGTACAGATGTTTGACGATGAGTACACCGCATTCAAAACCTATTGTGAGCTTTATCCCAACTCTGCCACACTGCTTGTTGACACCTACAACGTGCTTGAGTCCGGTATGCCGAATGCGATACGCGCATTCAAGGAGGTCCTGCTTCCGCGCGGCATAACACGTTGTGCGGTGCGCATTGACTCCGGAGATCTCACCTATCTTTCAAAGCGTATGCGCCGCATGCTCGATGACGCCGGGCTGAAAGATTGCAAGATAGTCGCATCAAATGCACTGGATGAATATATAATACGGGATATTCTCTCGCAAGGCGCCGAGATCGACTTTTTCGGCGTAGGAGAGCGTCTCATCACCTCAAAAAGCGACCCGGTTTTCGGAGGCGTCTATAAGCTCTGTGCGGTTGAACGGAACGGCGCCATAATCCCCAAAATAAAGATCAGCGAAAACGCTGCAAAAATCACTAATCCCCATTTCAAGCGGATATACAGACTTATCGAAAACGACAGCGGGAAAGCAATAGCGGATCTCATATGTGTGCATGACGAAAAACTCGATACGAGTAAGCCGCTGACGATATTTGACCCGGACTATACATGGAAAAGAAAGACTCTGACCGACTACACCGCTTTCAAACTCCATGTACCGGTTTTTCATAACGGACAGCTTGTGTATAAATGTCCCACAGTGCACGAAATACGCGAAAACTGCGAAAAACAGCTCGCGCTGCTTTGGGATGAAGTGACACGCTTTGAGAATCCTCATGTCTATTATGTAGATCTTTCTCAACGGCTGTGGGATATCAAGCATTCGCTGCTTGCCTCCTGCCGCAACGGTATACAATAAAATCAACATCGGGGGAAGATCGCAAACCGCGGATTTCCCCCGATGTTGTATTATTTGCATTCATTTTCAAGCTTATACTGCTTCTTCTGACAAATTGTGACGTGCAACCTTATAATATACCCTTGACACGCCTTCTGAGTCGACCAAAGTCAGGCTTTCTCCACTTTTTGTAAGCAAATATCGCTCAGGCTCCTCGCCTTCTTTGTATGAGCTTAGTGTCAGTACGCCATCCTCTATCGTATACGAAAACGTATGCTGCACAGCCCCCTGAGTGCGTACACCGCTGCCGTCATCATAAAACTCATATCTTGTCACTATTTCTATGCCGAGCACCGTTTCGGAACATTCCCACTGTCCCGTGATGTCACTCGACACTGAACAGGAGCACATTATCTGCAACAGCACCGCTGCGACAATAACCGACAAAATCAATCTTCTTCGCATAGCACCACACAACCATTTGTAAAAAACGGTCTCCGCAACGTAGCACGGAGACCGTTGATCACAACATACCGGTCAAACTGAAATTCTCAGATCCCCTGCGCTTTCATAGCTTCAGCGACCTTGAGGAAACCTGCGATATTAGCTCCGTTTACAAGATTGCCCTCGCAGCCGTAATCTGCAGCCGCCTTGCAAGCCGCTGCATAAATATTTTTCATTATACCCTGTAACTTTTCATCGACCTCTTCAAAGCTCCACGAAAGTCTCATGCTGTTCTGAGACATCTCGAGCCCGCTCGTAGCAACACCACCGGCGTTTGCAGCCTTTGCAGGACCAAAAGCAACACCGGCAGCATGGAATGCTTCAACTGCCTCAGGGGTGGACGGCATATTCGCGCCCTCAGCCACAAGCATAACGCCGTTTGCAATAAGCTTCGCAGCACCAGCACCGTCAAGCTCGTTCTGCGTAGCACAAGGCAGCGCTATATCACACTTCACGCTCCAGATATCACGGCAATTCTCATGATACTCAGCAGTAGGAACAATCTTAGAATATTCGCTTATACGCTTCTTTTCAACTTCTTTGAGCTTACGCATCGTCTCAAAGTCGATACCGTTTTTGTCGTATACATATCCGCCGCTGTCGCTCATTGCCACAACGCGCCCGCCAAAGCTGACGACCTTCTCACATGCATACAATGCAACATTACCGCTACCGGAGATGACAACATCTTTACCGGCAAAATCTGTCCCCTTGCTCTTGAGCATTTCCTGCGCAAAGTAGCAGAGTCCATAGCCTGTCGCCTGCGTAC
>URSI01000197.1 GCA_900550505.1 uncultured Eubacteriales bacterium | reverse complement strand
TCAAGCACCTGCAGAAGGATATTGAACACATCCGGATGCGCCTTTTCGATCTCGTCGAACAAAACTACGGAATATGGCTTGCGGCGTACCGCTTCGGTGAGCTGACCGCCTTCGGTATATCCGACGTATCCGGGAGGTGCGCCAATAAGGCGGGATACGCTGAATTTCTCCATATACTCGCTCATATCTATACGGACCATGCTGCGCTCATCATCAAACAAAGTGCGTGCGAGCGCCTTTGCCAGTTCGGTCTTGCCGACGCCGGTCGGTCCCAGAAAGAGGAATGAACCGATAGGCCTGTCGGGCGCTGCTATGCCGGCACGGGAGCGCAGTATGGCGTCGGTGACTACGTTTACCGCTTCGTCCTGACCGATCACGCTTTCGTGGAGTATCTTGCCGAGAGAAAGCAGCTTCTCTCTTTCGCTTTCCATCAGGCGCGCCACGGGTATCCCCGTCCAGCGGGCGACCGTCTCGGCGATCTTCTCTTCGGTTACCGTGTCCGTGACGAGCGGTTCGCTGTTTCGCGAGTCTGCCGCTTTTTGTGATTCTGCGAGCTGCTTTTCAAGCTCGGGAAGGGTAGAGTACATAAGGCGCGATGCTTTTTCGTATTCGTAGTTGAGTTTTGCGTCTTCAATTTCCGCGTTGGTGCGCTCGATCTCGGATTTTATCTGCTTGATTTTGTCGACCGACTGCTTTTCGGTTTCCCAGCGTGATTTCAGTTCATTGAAACGGTCGCGGTCTGCTGCAAGCTCTTTTTGGAGCGTCTGCAGCCTTTCGAGCGAGAGCGTATCGGTCTCCTTTTTCAAAGCCATTTCTTCTATTTCAAGCTGCATTATACGTCGTCTGAGGTCGTCCAGTTCCGCGGGCATCGAGTCGATCTCGGTGCGCAGCGAGGCACAGGCTTCGTCCACGAGGTCTATGGCTTTATCAGGCAGGAACCTGTCGGTGATATAACGGTGCGAAAGGGTCGCGGCGGCGATAAGTGCCCGGTCGTGTATGGTGACGCCGTGGAATATCTCATAGCGTTCTTTCAGACCGCGGAGTATGGAGATCGTGTCCTCGACCGTCGGTTCGTCTACCATTACAGGCTGAAAGCGGCGTTCAAGAGCCGCATCTGTCTCAATGTAACGGCGGTATTCGTCGAGAGTCGTCGCGCCGATACAATGCAATTCGCCTCTTGCGAGCATCGGCTTGAGCAGATTCCCGGCATCCATGGAGCCTTCCGTTTTTCCCGCGCCGACTATGGTATGCAGTTCGTCTATGAACAGTATGATCCGGCCCTCGCTGCCCTTGACTTCGTTGAGCACGGCCTTGAGCCGCTCTTCAAATTCACCGCGGAATTTTGCTCCTGCGATAAGGGCGCCCATGTCGAGTGAAAAAATCGTTTTGTCCTTTAACCCCTGAGGGACGTCACCGCGCACGATCCTTTGTGCGAGCCCTTCGGCTATCGCGGTCTTACCGACGCCGGGCTCGCCTATGAGTACCGGATTGTTTTTTGTTTTCCTCGAAAGTATGCGTATTACGTTCCTTATTTCCGCATCACGGCCTATAACGGGGTCGAGCTTCTGGTCACGCGCACGCTGCACGAGATCAAACCCGTATTTTGCAAGCGCGTCATACGTCTGCTCGGGGGAATCGTCCGTGACGCGGCTGTTTTTCACGGAAGCCAGCGCCTTGAGAAAATCGTCGCGGTTTATCCCGTGCGCGCGGAATATCCTTCCCACCTTGTCAGTCGGACGGTCAAAGAAAGCGAGCATCAGGTGCTCAACGGAAACGTAGTCGTCTTTTGTCCGCTCGGCTTCCTTTGCCGCCGCGTTCAGCAAGCGGTCGGTCTCCGGCGCAACATATATCTTGTCAGGTTCACGTCCGCTGCCCGTAACAGACGGTATCTGAGATATCGCCGTGTCGAGCTCCGCCAGTACGGCGTCGGTGTCCCAGCCGCATTTTTTGAACAGAGAACCGATGAGTCCGCCGTCCTGATCCAGCAGCGCGTAAAGCAGATGCTCGGGAAGTATTTGCATGTTGTTGTTTTCAAGCGCCATTTCCTGAGCGGTTTTCAGCGCTTCAAGTGATTTTTGAGTGAATTTTTCGGCGTTCATTTTAATGCCCTTCCTTCCTCTTTTTATATGAGAGATGTCAGATTATTCACTTTTGCCAGATAAGCCGATTCCAGTGCGTGCGGCGAATATGAGCCGTTTATCCAGCCTTTCATCAGTGAATCAAACATCCTGACGTAGTCGGAGATCGCCCTTGAAAGCTGTTCGTTATTGTAATCGCGCCCGAGAGGCAGTGCGATGCTGCGCACGAATTTGCCGTCGTAAAGCGCATGCGTCAACGCCCCTGCGGGATAAAGCGGCGCGGCATACGTGTCCTCAAGCCGCTTGAACAGAGTGAAAAACCGACCCATTGACTCGAGCAGCGTCACCGACTGGGTACGAAATGTTACGGAAAGCTCTCCTATCACATTATCATGCGGATGAAACAGCTGCACTTCATATCTTACCGTCGGTCGGTATTTATATTCAAGGCTTGATTTCATGGACATCGTTCTTCTGTTCGGAGCTACAAACGGTATCAGTTCGCTGTCGTCCGCAAGCAGCTGCTCTATGCAGTCGAAAATATTGCCTATCCTTTTTTCGGGCGTCATGTATTGTACGTAATCTGCGAGCACACTGTTTACCAGCGCAGACCTGTTAGTTCCCGTGCGCAGCGCGGCTTTATCAATATCTTTATAGGT
>URSI01000196.1 GCA_900550505.1 uncultured Eubacteriales bacterium | reverse complement strand
CCGCAACGACCGTTTCCGACTCCACGAGCTTTCCGCCTCCTATATGTATCTTCAAATCTCTTCCTCCGAACTTTGATCTTTCAAATTTCAAATGTATCACACGAGAATACCGACAGCATGTTCATCCCAGATGTGTTGCCGTACCGCAAGCCACCGATATCACATTCACGTTTTTTGTGCCGCAACTGTCGCATCCGGTCATGATGACCTGTTTTCCCTCAAGCTTACCGGAAATGAAATCCCGTCTTCCGCTGTCCAGTTCACTCATGATATCGTCAAGCAAAAATACCGGGTATTCACCCGTCAAATGACAGGACATCTCTCCTTCGGCAATCTTGAGCGAAAGCACCGCGCTGCGCTGCTGACCCTGCGATGCAAAAAGCCTTGCATCCCTCCCGTTGACAAGCACGGTAAAATCATCCTTGTGAGCACCGCACAGCGAAGTGCGATGAAGCAGTTCAGACGCCGCTTTTTGCCGTAAAAGCATCCCATATGCGGATTTTATCTCTTCCATATCACCCGCGGATCTGACCTGTGTTTCAAAGACAAAATCCATTTTTTCTCTGCCTCCGGATATTCCTGAGTACATATCGGAAGCAAACAGCGCAAGCTTCTCAAAGTATTCGCGACGCCGAAATGTCACAACGGCGCCCACCGAGGCGAGCGCTTCGTTATACACCGACAAAAGCGGCATTTTATCTTTCATATCGCCGCGGAGCAGTGCGTTTTTCTGTAAGAGCAGTTTATTGTATTCGCTGAGCGCCGCAACATGACGCGGATACGTCTGACTTATCGCGGCGTCTATGAACCTTCTTCGCTGCTCCGGCGCACCCTTTACAAGACTCATATGGTCAGGAGTGAACACCACGGCACGGAATCTGCCGAAATAATCAGACAGGCGCTGTACTGTCACCCCGTTGCGCATTATCTGCTTTTTCTCTCTGCGGGAGAGACGCATTTCCATGTTTTGTGATCCGGCAAGGCTATCAAACTCTATTTTCATTTTTGCCTGAGCTTCACCGAATGCTATCATATCTCTTTCGCGGCAGCCTCTGAACGATTTACCGCCGGCAAAACAAAAAACCGCCTCGAGCAGATTTGTTTTTCCCGCCCCGTTTTCCCCGCATATAAGGTTTGGACCTTCTTCAAACTCTATCGTCTGCCCGGTATTGTTTCTGAACCCGCTCAGCGTGAGGGTACAAAGCCTCATTTTTCAGTCCTTCAGCCTGCACGGACCCACCAGGTACAGGAAAGACCCGTCCTCTCTTTTTTCGGTAGGTCTTATTACCATTGACATAAGAGGGGTCCATAACTCTATTGTTACGCTTTCGTCGCGGCATGCACGGACCGCGTCAAGCAGATATCTGTTATTGAAACCTATTTCTATATCGGCGCCGGTCTTTCTGACGGCTATCGTATCCTGCGCCTTGCCGTACTGAGTTGAACAGGAAATATTGAGAGCGTCATCGGTAAAAAAGCACCTCAACGGCGTTTTGAGCTTTTCATCCACCAACAGCGATGTCCGTTCCACACACTCTGCAAGCGCACCGGTATCCACGACCGCCGATATTTTGCATTCCTGCGGGATAGCCCGGCGGTAGTCTATGTATTCGCCGTCTATAAGCCTTGTGAACATGATGATGTTGCGTATCGAGAACACCGCATATTTTTTCGTAAGCTCTACCCTGACCGGATCCGCGGAATCTCCTATCAGCTTCACCAGGTCACTGAGCGCTCTGCTCGGTATGATGACGGAGAAACAGTCTTCATTGTTTTTTACGGCATCATATTCCTCACGGAGAGCAAGCCTGAAGTTGTCCAGAGCGACAACCGTGAGCTTTGAGCCTTCGACCTTGAAAAGCTCGCCGCACAGGATCGGTCTCGCATCGCTTACCGCGGCGGCAAATATCGTAGACTGTATCATTTCACGCAGAACATCCTGGCGTATCTCAAAGCTGCGGTCATTGCCGAGATCGGGAAGGCTCGGGAACACATCAGACGCAAGTCCGTGTATTTTGAACTGTGCCTGACCTGCCGATATCTCCACTATATTGCGGCTGTCGGAGCTGACTTCAACGGTGCAATCCGGCAAAGTCCTGACTATCGCTATCAGCTTCTGCGAATTTGCAATGACAGCCCCGTCTTCTCCGTATTCGACTTCATCGTGGGTTCTTATTCCTTTTTCAAGGTCATAGCCGCATACGCTGAGCACTCCGTTCTCGACCGTCAGCAGCAGCCCTTCAAGCGCCGGCAGCGAATTTTTGTTCGTACTCGCGGCGCCTGCGTGGACGAGCAGCTCGAGAAACCGTTTTTTTTCGATCCTGAATTTCATTTTTCTTCTCCGTTTATTATATGATCTAATTATAATGATACTGTTTTAAATAAAAAATGTCAATCTAAAACCCTAAAAAACCGGAACTGAAAAAGTTCCGGTTTTTATCTTATTGTTCAGTGACCATATCGGTAGTTACATTATAGACCACAGCGTCTCTGCTTTCGTTGTCTTGACTTGGTACATATGATATTTTAAGATTTTTCCAACTTGAAGGAATTTGTATTGAAATGTATCCTTCAGCGGTTTCTCCCGCTTTAATTGTTGTTGAAATACTTTGTATGTCAGGCAATACGTACGGCACTGCTGCTTCAGCTTCAACAGAAGAACCATAGTAAGTTTTTGCCCCATCAGCCTGAACCGTGAAATCACTCAGTGCTGATACGTTCATTTCTTCGCTGCCCTTATTGGTAATTTCAAATATAGCCGCATAACAGCTG
>URSI01000195.1 GCA_900550505.1 uncultured Eubacteriales bacterium | reverse complement strand
AGAAGATGATGCTCAGCATCTGCAGCACGGTCTTGACCTTGCCCCACATGTTGGCGGCGATCACGGTGCCGGTCTCGGCGGCGAAATATGCCCCGACGCTGTCGGCATACGAGGCAAGCCTGTACGCCGTGTCGCGCATTATTTCCATACGCGCAGACTCCTCGTCCTCAATATGCCCGATGTGCGTAGTAACTATATTGCATCCGAGTTCCTTCGCAACATCGATGACACGCTTGGACTTCTCAACTATCATGTCCTTCCGCTCGACATCGCTGAAATCAAAGCCGAAGTCTCCGCATATGGCGGAAAATGTCAGGCCGTTGGAATCCATGATATCGCGCACCTGCGACATTTTCTCCTTCGTCATGTTTTCCGCTGCAAGCTCACCGTGGGTAAAGTAGGTCTGGATGCCGGTCACCCCGAGTTTCTTTGCGGCACGTACAGACTCCTCAAAGCCGAGTCTGAACGAATCAGAGATCAAACCGATTTTCATTTTTAACCTCTCCTGTTTTTCATTTATTCAACTCTTTTCAGAGTATCGAGCGGAAGATAGAACCCGCCGAGATAGTTACTGCAGAAATAGTCCACTTCGGGGAGTTTCTCGCGATACGCCTTGACTGCTTCGGCCGTGCTCTCATACGCCATATCGAATTCCCCGTTCCCGGCGCGCTTCTCTTCAATGCATTTGATATATGCGCACAGCTTGTCCGCGCTCTTCACTATCAGCTTTTCCTCCGGAGACAGAGTAAAAAGACCTGTGTATGTAGCCCTGAGTTCCTGTGGCAACAGAGACATAAAGCGGTCGAAAGCCGCGCTTTCAATGAGCTTGCAGGCGTTGACCATTTCGGCGCTGTGGTTTTTGACCGGGGTCGGAAGGTCTCCCGTGAGTATCTCCGGCGCATCGTGATACAGCGCCTTCATGCCGATTGCGTCGCAATTGTACGACCTTCCGAACATCTCGTTACCTATTGCCGCTATGGCGTGCGCAATTACAGCCGTCTCCGCCGAATGCGTCGAAAGCGTCTCGGGGACCGCCGCGCGCATGAGCACCCAGCGCTGTATATACTTCATCCTGAACATCAACGCAAAAAAATTGTTTTCCATATCATGACCTACAAGGCGTCGTTTATCATCACAGGCAAGCCATCACCCGTTCGTTTACTCGAGTGCTGTCGCCCACCCACACGACAGGGCTGAATCCCCATTCACCCTTGACGTAGCCCTCACCTCTTAGTATGATATGATAACACATAACGTCCAAAATGTGAATACTTTTTTTTTAAAACATCGCAAATCGGACAAATTACGAAAAGTGTATTGCAAATGAGCGCAAAAACGCATATAATGTAGAGACAAGGGAAGGTATGAATGATGAGATTTACAAAAATGCACGCTTTGGGCAATGACTATGTATATGTTGAAACCTTTACGCAAAAACCCTGCGAGGGATATTCTTATGACATACCGGCGCTCGCCCGCTTCGTTTCACACCGCAGATACGGCATCGGCAGTGACGGTCTTGTCCTCATTGCTCCGTCAGACAAAGCGGATCTGCGAATGATAATGTACAATCTTGACGGTACGGAAGCACAGATGTGCGGAAACGCGCTTCGCAGCGTCGGCAAATACGCATATACGCGCGGACTGGTCACCTCGACCGAATTCACAGTAGAAACAGCAAGCGGTGTCAAGGACCTTTCCGTAACGCTCGACAGCAGCGGCAAGGTGATCTCGGTGCGTGCAAATATCGGAGAGCCGGTCTTTGATGAAGCCATCAAGCTTTCCGAAGTAACGATCGCGGGACGCTCATTCAAAATATCCGCCGCATCGGTCGGCAATCCTCACTGTGTGACTTTCATTGACGACGTGGACACTCTCGACATAGAAAAATACGGTTCACCGCTCGAGGTGCACAGTCTGTTCCCGGAAAAAACAAACGTGGAATTTGCGCGCGTGATAGACCGCTCCACCGTAAAAATGAGAGTGTGGGAGCGCGGATGCGGAGAAACATGGGCCTGTGGCAGCGGAAGCTGCGCCACGGCGGCGGTGGGAATATCGCTCGGGCTCATTGACCACCGCGTTTCTGTGGTACAGAAGGGCGGAACGCTCATCGTCGAATGGAACAGAGACGGAAACGGCATATGGCTCGAAAGTGACGCCGAATTCGTTTTTGACGGCACGCTCGACGAGAGCGCACCGGAGCGTTACGAAAGGATATACGCCAATGCTCCTGACAGATTTGCTCAACTCATTTGAACATTCTTCTATCAAAGGTGATACCGGCATTGAAGTGACCGATATTGTATACGACTCACGCAAAGCCTCTCCCGGTTCTATGTTCGTGTGCATCAAAGGATATGTGAGAGACGGGCACAAGTACGCCGCCGAAGCGTACGCTGCAGGCGCGCGCAGTTTTATCGTCAGCGACGCAATAGAACTGCCCTGTGACGCCGCGATAATCTCTACAAATGATTGCAGGCTTGCTCTTTCACGGGTAAGCGCAAGGTTTTACGGTCACCCGGCGCAAAAGCTCCTGACAGTAGGGATCACCGGCACCAAAGGGAAGACCAGCTCCAGCTACATGATAAAAAGCATATTGGAGAAAAGCGGATATAACGTCGGCATCATCGGCACGAACGGCATACATTACGACGGCTGCGACGAGATGAGCGAAAATTCCACGCCGGAATCGTGCGACATTCACCGTCACCTCGCAGGTATGATCGGATGCGGCTGCAATGCCGCCGTGATCGAAGTCACCTCTCAGGCCTTCA
>URSI01000194.1 GCA_900550505.1 uncultured Eubacteriales bacterium | reverse complement strand
CAATTGGTCGCGAGTGAAAACAAGGTTGCAGTTCGAAGCGAGAAAATAGATCAGCTCGAGCTCCCGTGGCGGTATATCAACGGGTACGTCGCGCAGCTTGAGTTCAAATCTGCTCTTGCTGATCTCGATACCGTCGAATTTTACCACGTCGCCGTTTATGGTGTTGGCGTTGGAATAGCGGCGCAACACAGCTTTTATCCGCGCGAACACTTCTTTCATATCAAAGGGTTTTACTATGAAGTCGTCGGCTCCGAGCTCAAGACCGAGCACCTTATCGATCGTTTCACCCTTTGCCGTTATCATTATTATCGGCACTGACGATATCTCGCGTATCTCTCGGCAGACCTGCCAGCCGTCCTTGCGTGGCATCATGATATCCAAAAGCACAAGGTCGGGACTGTAGGCTTTGAACAGCGCAACCCCCTCGTTGCCGTCTGCGGCGGTGCGGACCTCATAGCCTTCTTTCTCAAGGTATATGTTCAGCAGCTCGCTGATGTTGGGATCATCGTCAACAACAAGTATCCGGATCACTGCGATAACTCCTTATAAATGCAAGTATTGCATATCGTACCGTAAAATACCGATACGCTCTGAGTATATCGTATCATTTGCGGCTTTGCATGTCAAGCACATTTGCATCCTATTCACAGAAATTTAACACATACGCCCTTGTGCACAAATGGACAAAAACTCTTGCAATCGCTGCAAGATGTGGTATAATGTATTGGATTTGTCGGACTGAGGTGTAAATAAATGAAATTAGGTATCATAGGGCTTCCGAATGTGGGAAAGAGCACGCTCTTCAATGCTTTGACAAAAGCCGGTGCGCAGGCTGCAAACTATGCTTTCTGCACTATTGAGCCCAATGTGGGGACCGTTCCCGTGCGGGACCGCAGGCTGGACGCGTTGGCAGAGATATATAAGCCCGAGAAGTATACGCCTGCTACGGTCGAGTTTGTCGATATTGCCGGACTTGTGAGAGGGGCCTCGCGCGGTGAAGGACTGGGGAACAAGTTTCTTTCACATATACGTGAGGTAGACGCTGTCGTCCATGTAGTCAGGTGTTTTGTCAACGACGATATAACCCACGTTGAGAACAGTGTTGACCCGCTGCGCGATATAGACATTATAGAGACGGAGCTTATGCTGTCCGACCTGGAGCTTGTTGAGCGCAGGCTGGACCGTCAGCGCCGCGCCGCCAAGGGCGACGCATCGCTCGCCTCCGAGATTGAGCTGCTTGAGCGGCTGTATGCGTGCCTTAACGAAGGTAAGAGCGCGCGAACGCTCATTAATACGCTTGAGCCTGAGGAGGCGGAGATCATATCACAGATAGGACTGCTGAGCGCGAAGCCGGTCATATATGTTGCAAATATTGCAGAGTCGGATATAGGCACTGACCTGACGCAAAACGCTTTTGTTACCGCAGTCACGGAACGTGCACGCTCTGAGGGCGCGCTGACCATACCGTTGTGCGCCGAGATAGAGGCAGAGATAGCGGAGCTTGATGACGATGAGCAGGCGGCGTTTCTTGCTTCTCTCGGGCTTGAGTGTTCCGGCTTGGAGAAACTTATCGTTTCCTCATACAGCCTTTTGGGACTGATAAGCTATCTTACCGCAGGTCCTAAAGAGGTGCGCGCATGGACCATAAAGAAGGGTACGAAAGCACCTCAGGCGGCGGGAAAAATACACAGTGATTTTGAACGCGGCTTTATACGGGCAGAGGTGATACGGTTTGAGGACCTGATAGAGAAGGGCAGCGCATCGGCAGCTTCCGCAGCAGGGCTTATGCGCAGTGAGGGCAAGGATTATGTCATACGCGACGGTGACGTGGTACTCTTCAGATTCAATGTGTGATCACATAAATAGCAGTGGCGGCATGACTTGCGGGTCATGCCGCCTCAGTTTTATCCCAACGCTACGTCCAGCAGCGTCATCAGCGCAAAGCCGGATAATGCAAAGGCTGTCGCCTTTGTCGAGCCGCAGGCACGGCTTTCAGGTATCAGTTCACTGAATACCACATAGACCATTGCACCGGCCGCAAATGCCAGAAGAAACGGCATAAGCGAGCGCATTCCCATGACGAGCAGCGCGCCTGCCACGCCGGCGCAGGGTTCCACTATCCCGCTCAGTTGTCCCACGGTGAACGCCTTCCGCCTTGAACATCCCTCACGCATGAGCGGCATACTCACGGCGGTACCTTCAGGAATGTTCTGAAGCCCTATCCCGAGCGCCAATCCCCATGCGGCTGCCGCACTTTCGTCGAGGCCGAACGCGAGTGAACCGAATGCCACACCGACAGCCAGCCCTTCGGGGATGTTGTGCAAAGTGATGGAAAGCACCAGCAGAACGGAACGGCGTTTTGCAGAGCCGATCCTTCCGGCGATGAAACGGTCGCACAGCATCAACAGGGCGCCGCCGCTGATAAACCCGAGAGTGACCGGCAGGGCAGGCGAGATGCCAAGTAAAAGCGCACCTTCCTCTGCCGGCTTGAGCAACGACCAGAAAGAGGCGGCGGTCATTACTCCCGCCGCAGCGCCGAGTGCACAGTCATAGAAAGAACGACCGGCATTTTTTATAAAAATGACCGCTGCAGCGCCCAGAGCTGTCATTAGCCAAGTCATTGTCGTCGCTGCCAGCGCCTGTACCGGCAGTGGCAGCGATGAAATAAAATGAGCCATAGCAAAAAATCCTTTTTTTCTACATCATATGTAATTTTACGCTGTGATGTGAAAAATCATCGGCCGATCAAACCGGTCTGACAGATAAAAACGGCAGGGAACGTCTCCCTGCCGTTTTTATC
>URSI01000193.1 GCA_900550505.1 uncultured Eubacteriales bacterium | reverse complement strand
AGCCGCAGGATACTTACAAACATATACAATCACGCCGATCTGTCGGAAATGATGCTGTACCCCTGCGCATACAGCATGACCTTTAACGTCTCAGGCAACAGGCTCTGCGCCATCCTCAACCAGCGCTCCAACGATATGCTAGTGGCGAATAACTGGAACGTGGTACAATATGCGATGCTCGTGCACATGATGGCTCAGGTGTCAGGTCTTGTGCCCGGCGAACTTGTTCACGTCATCGCCGATGCCCATATCTATGACCGCCACGTGCCGATGGTAAAAGAACTCATCAAGCAAAACCCGTTGCCGGCGCCGAAAATGATACTCGACCCGGATATACATGATTTCTATGATTTCACAGTCGACAGCTTCAGGCTCGAAGGCTATGAATATTCGCCGTTTGACCGGAAAATACCCGTTGCCGAATAGGAGAAGGAGACAAGCAATGAACACGATAGTCGCCGTAGCAGACGGTTTTGCAATAGGTAAAAACGGAGACCTGCTGGTCAGGCTCCCTGAGGATCTCCGACGCTTTAAAGAACTTACGACCGGCAAGGTAGTCGTGATGGGTTATAACACGTTCCTTTCGCTGCCGGGCTCGCGTCCGCTGAAGAACCGCACCAATATCGTACTCTGCCCCAACCAGATCGAAATAGAAGGCGCAACTGTAGTACACGATATCCCGGCGCTGCTTGAGCTGCTCAGGATGTATCCCACTGAGGACGTTTTTATTATCGGAGGCGGTATGGTCTATGCCTCTATGCTCAGGTATTGTGACCGCGCTTTTGTCACCCGTATCTATAAGTCATATGAGGCAGATACATTTTTCCCCGATCTTGATTCCATGCCGGAGTGGCGCGTGCTGGAAAAAAGCGAGCATTACAAAACAGATGAAGGCACAGAGTATTGTTACATGACATATGTCAGGAAAAACCGGTGATTTTTCAGCCAAAACAAAATCGCAGACGTTGTGTCTGCGATTTTCCTTATTTAAGCCAAAAACGGTCAGTCGCTTTTCCTTTGCTTTTTGAGCAGTGTGGCAAAAAGCACCGTGGCAGCTATCGGGAACAATGCAGCCGTCAGAATTCCGGCTTTCATTCCGAGCTGTTCCACGCTCAGTCCGGCAGTCTCCGCAAAACGGGACGCCGTGTCGCTTCCTATCACAAGATCAGTCACTACACCCACAATCTGCGGACCGACTGAGCCGCCGAGGTCTCCCCCGGCAGCCATCAGCGCAAACAACGTGACACCTCCTGAAGGAAAACGCTCGGATGCCACTATAAGGCTGCCGGGCCAAAGCATCGAGGTGCAGAATCCCGTCATGGCGCACGCGATGAGCCCCGGCAGCGGTGATGCCGAAACCGCAGCGACAATATAACACACCACCGCACCTGCGGCACCGGCTGTCAGCACCTTTTTGATATTTTTGCCGAACGATGCGTAAAGCGAACGTCCCAGTCCGAGCATCACGGCAAACATTGCAACGCCGAACACGTCTCCCCAGACCTTATCTATGCCGAGCGCCTGTTCAAGATATCCCGAGCTCCACTGCGACATGGTACATTCGCTCGCGCCGCCGAAAAATATGCAAAAGAAGCACAGCAGAAATTTTCCTTTCACGGCAAATCTGAAAGCGCCTGTCACCTGCTTTTCCGTACTGAGCTGCGGTATCGGTGCGCGAAGAAAAAGCACCAGAGAGCACAGCGGGACTATTGCCCACAGCAGTGCAAGCAAATGCCAGCTTGTGTCCCCGAACGCTTTCAGGTACAATGTGCTGAGGATCGCTACCGCGACCACACCCCATGCATACATCGAATGGAGCCTGCTCATATCTCTGTCCGGCGTCTTGGAAGGCAGCGCCGCCAGCACCGGACTCACAAATACCTCTGCTATACCACCGGAAGCCGAAAATATCATGCTGCCCACGATTATGCCCGCGGCGGCATAGTCGGGAAAAAAGAACGGCAACAGCGCATATGATATGAGCCCTGCGGCAGTCAGCGCCGGCATTACCCTCACGACTGCCGTGATGTTGAACTTATGTGCCCAGAATGAAAAAACAAGATCCATCAGCAGCTGAGTGCAGAACCCTATAAGCACCAGAGCGCCGAGCATCGAATAAGAGAGCCCGTAAAGCCTTCTGAAGGTCATAAAAAGCAGCGGAGAAAGCGACGCTACCGCCGCCATAGAAACATTTGCCGAATAACACGCGTATCTTGTGAGAGTATAGTTTTTATCCACCATCATCGACCTCTGCAGTATATCCGAACGATATCACACGGTGAAACGTACGGCATTCCCGATAATTATAGCAGAATATCGACCGATGTCAACAATAATCCTTACGTTTCCGCCACGATCCCGGATTTTTTACCGTCAAGACCTGCAAGGGGCTCTATCTTCTTGTCCATAGTTGATAAGTTATATATGGTTGTAATATCAGCGTGTCCCGTTAACCGGAATGATATCAGAAAAGTATTTTTCTGCAATAACCTTATTGATTCTTCCTTCAAAATCCCAAACTGTTCGTGAGATCAAAGCCCACATAATAAAATGTAAATCTTTTTGTTCGCTTAAATAAGGAAAGGAAAGTATTTTTTCTCCATTCTTTTTCAGCGTGTTTTTGATAACTTCGCAAAATTCAGGTAAATGCTTTTCGTAAATCTTATTGGCTTGGTCAAACTCATCATAATCCACCAAATGGATATTTACTGCATACTTGCCGTTCTCAAGCTTGCGGAGCATACCATATTTCCCGTTTTCGCCGTGACATTGAATTTCCAATTCTTCTTCAATGTAAGGCATAGGTATAAAGCTCAACACTTT
>URSI01000192.1 GCA_900550505.1 uncultured Eubacteriales bacterium | reverse complement strand
CCACCAGTTCAGCTTCGTTATTGGCAAAGCCGCCGCCTGTGCCGCCCAGTGTGAATGCCGGTCGCAGCACGACCGGGTAGCCGATCTGCTGCGCGACCGTGCAGCATCCGCAAAAGACTGATGTCGACAACACTGCCGCTGCCAATGGTAACATTGACAGCGGCGGGCTGCCTGCATGACATGTGATGTGTGGCAGTCATACGATGCCTGCATAAACTTATAATGTGCGGCAGCGGCATTTTTGCACAGCCGCCGGAGGAGGCAGCATCGTGAGATTGATAGGCGAGATGTTGACGTGTTTTTTCGCGTGCGTCGGCGTGTGTTCGGTCGTGGCATATATATTCAGACTTTTTGATTCACGGGCAATATGCGTCTATGTGACCCGCAAAGAGACAGAATGTGAAGGCCCGGACGCTCATATCCCGGACCCGGGAGTTTGCCGGTATATAATTATCGGAGACTCTGAGGCACGGAGCAGAGCGCTTGACGCGCTTGCCGATCGTTACGGACGCGTATATATAATGACTGATGATACGGAGCAAATAAATGGAACAGGTTACCCTGGAGGGGTCAGTCGAGACGATCGTATACACAAATGAAGAGAACGGATATACCGTTTGCCGCGTGGCGGGTGAGGACGAGCTTTTTACGGCTGTGGGATACATGCCGTACCTCACGGAAGGCGAGGTCATAAGCGTCTGCGGAAAGTGGGATGTACACCCGAGCTTCGGAAAGCAGTTTAAGGTGGAATATTATGAAAAAAAACTGCCTACGAGTGCGCTCGCGATACATAAATATCTGGCTTCAGGCGCGATACGCGGCATAGGCGAGGTGACGGCTGAGCGTATAGTAAAGCAGTTCGGCGAAGAGACCTTTGATGTGATAGAAAACCATCATCAATGGCTGACAGATGTAAAAGGTATAAGCGCCCGGAAAGCGGAGGAAATTCACAACTATTATGTAGAGCAGTTTGGCATGAGGTCGGTAATGATCTTTTGTACCAATTATTTCGGACCTACTGCTGCCGTGCGCATATATAAGAAATACGGCCCGTCCGCGGTTGACATAATTAAAATGAATCCGTATTTACTTGCGGATGAGATAAACGGGGTGACTTTCCCGAAGGCGGACGCAGTTGCGGCGGATCTGGGTTTTGCCCCTGATTGCGTCGAACGGATAGAGGGCGGTATAAAGTTTGTGTTGAGCAGCGCCATGTTCAGGGACGGGCACTGCTTTTTGCCTTTTGAGCAGCTTTGCGAAGGTACGGCGGCTCGCCTTGACGTGGATATAGATAAGGTGAGAAATACTGCCGAAGCTATGATAGGAACGCAAAAGCTGGTTATGCGCGACGTAGCCGGGACCGCTGCGGTATATCTTCCGGATATGGACGCTGCCGAGCGGTGCATCGCTCAGCGGCTGCGGCAGCTTGACAGTGCAGCCCGTGAGGGCGTCGTAGAGAACATCGAGCCTCATATTTCGCGGTTGGAGCGTGAATTCGGGTTTGAATATGCGCCCGAGCAGCGTCAGGCGATAGAAAGCGCAGTGACCCGAGGTGTCACTGTTGTTACCGGAGGACCCGGTACCGGAAAGACCACGGTCATCAGGGCGATCATCGATATATTTGCAGAACTGGGGATATCGTTTATGCTTTGTGCTCCCACCGGAAGAGCGGCGAAGAGAATGACCGAAACTTCCGGACATGAGGCCAAAACCATCCACAGACTTCTTGAATTGGGACCTTCAGGCGAGCCGGGCGAATATGATTTTGTACGTAAAGAAAGCAATCCGTTGTCATGTAAGGCTCTCATAGTCGATGAAGTGTCAATGGTTGACACGCTTTTAATGGCATCCTTGCTCAGGGCGCTCAAAACGGGCTCGTATCTTGTGCTGATAGGAGACTTTGACCAGCTGCCTTCTGTGGGCGCGGGGAATGTGTTGCGGGATATCATTGACAGCAAACGCTGCAACACCGTGCGTTTAAATCATATTTTCCGCCAGGCCAGCGAGAGTCTTATCATTACCAATGCACATGCCGTTAACAGGGGCGAACTGCCTGTGCTTGACGATAAGCGGAACGACTTCTTTTTCTTTGATTGCCGGGAGCCGTATTCAACTCAGCAGCTCGTCGCACAGTTGTGTCGTGACAGATTGCCATCCACATACGGACTTGATCCGTTGAACGATATACAGGTCATCACGCCTACGAGACGCGGCGCTTTCGGAACTGCCGGGTTGAATGCGTGTCTCCAACAGGCTCTCAACCCTCAGAATGGTTCAAAGGCCGAAAAACGCTTCGGAACTACCGTGTTCCGTGTAGGCGACAAGGTCATGCAGATCCGTAACAATTATGACATCGCATGGGTACGCGATGATCAGGAGGGAAGCGGTATATTCAACGGAGACATAGGTCGCATTACGGGAATATATCATTCTACCGAAACGATAGTTATAGATTTTGACGGACGTGTCGCAGAGTATGATTTTTCTCTTGCTGAGGAGCTGGAGCACGCCTACGCAATAACCGTACATAAGTCGCAGGGAAGCGAATATCCGTATGTATTGCTCGTACTGACAGACAGCCCTCCCATGCTTCGCACACGAAACCTTCTCTATACAGCAATAACACGCGCACAGCAGATGGTGATCATCTGCGGTACGCGTGCCGTGATCGGAAATATGGTGGAAAACGACAGAAAGGCGAGGCGCTATACGTCACTTCGCGAGCTGCTGGCTGCGGATGAACCGCATTAGCCGTATCATTACAGGTGGTGCCGGTTATTTGAGCAGTTTTTCTATCTCTATCAATATATTCTGCTATCTGATGTGTCATAACATCACCTTTGTCAAATAT
>URSI01000191.1 GCA_900550505.1 uncultured Eubacteriales bacterium | reverse complement strand
GTACATTTCTCGGTATGTCCAGCGCGTACATTCGTCTACTGCGGTGAATTGATAAGGTTTGACCTGGGAGACATCGTGACAGCGAGCGGTTCAACCCCCCACATGCGTGGGGCAGATTCCCATCTGCGTTGACTTTGCAGAGGTCGAACGCCGGTTCACCCCCACATGCGTGGGGCAGGTTCTCCTCGTCAAATCTGCCGTGATGATCCACCGACCATCATGCCGAACCGTATACGTCTATCTCCGCATGGTGGTACAGGACTCTTCAAGGCCGTAAACCTGACCGAAGCAAAGACGAAGCACCTTTCCCAAAGGCTTTTGTCGTATCCGTTCCTTCTCACCCGTTTATGCGCCTTTTCAAAAACTGCATTTGAAGCGGTCCCGTCAATCAGGGTTTCAATTGCTTGTCATACGACATCATTCCAAACAGTCCAATAATTCATATTTCTTTCGGTCTGTGGTTACTCTACAATGTCATATTCCGAATAGTCCGGCAATTTGAGCTCAGTGGATTTGTAGCACTGTAACCGATAGCTCAATCTTTCATCTCCGCTGCCGGTGAGTGCGTTAACGCGCCCGCCGTCCCCAGAGCAGCTCAAAAGTACACCGTCCTTTTTCAGGACATAGTATTGCGAGTTGATACCGTATTCGCCGCCAGACACTTGTTCTGTAAGTGGCCTCAACACCTCAGTCGGATTAAACGCCTCCAGTTTCTCGATATGCTCATCGAAAAACTCCGAGCCTTCCATATAGACCTTGCCCCGGTCGTTATCAATGATCGCCCGTTTACCGTTTATCTCTGTGAGATAAAACTCACCGTCAAGCCCTGTACCAAAATCGTAACCGTTAAAATGGTAGTAGTAAGCTGTCTTGCCGTCCACTGTAAAATTAGCAGCCATAGCATAGCCTTTTGACGATCCGAAAATGTTTGAGATAAAGCCTTCTTTCTTTTGAGAAACGTTAAGGTTATAGACTGGATATGTACTGCTTCCCGAAAGCGCGGCGCTTATGACATTCGAGCCATCTCCCGATTCGGTCTGGGTAATTTCAAACATTGCAAGGAGATTGCTTTCATTTTTAGAATAGGAATAATAGCGAATTCCGGTAAATGTAACAGCGACGATAAGCGTCAAAATGACAATTGTCCGCCAAAATTCAAAAGTAACACGCTTTGAGCTTTTCTTTTCGATGCGGCCGTCACGGTATTCCGTATAGACATTTCCGTCCTTATCCGCCCAGCCGCCTTTAGCACCGTGTTGTGCGTCCCACTCCTCTTGACGGACTATCGGCGCGCAGAACACGCAGTAATAGACTTTGCCATTGGTATTATAATCGTCAGTTCTCAACGATTTACCACAACGATGACAGTGTACTATTTTCATAGAAATCCTCCTATTTCATATCGCTGTAAATTTTGATTTTCACCGTTTCCGCTTCCGGATGCTTATCGGGAGCGTAAGCGGTGTATTGTTTTGCTGTTTCAAACGGCACATAGGTAATGCTGAGATAAATCTCGCCGCCGATGGTTTGCAAACAGGATGAGCCGAAATAAGGGCAGGTCAACATCCACTACCGCGTAAGCTATTTCTTCTCACATCGGAGGTTCGCTGATTCGAGAAAACGCCGGAGCGAATCGTTTGAAAGCAGCTGTGTGAAAACGGAGGGTGATGATATCGTGCTCGTGAGCGACCTCTATATCGTCGTCGGCAATATGGATGTCGCTGAGCAGAAAATCGAGCCCGTTTCCCTTTGCGAAGATTTCGGAAAAGAATCGTATTCGCCGCGTATCAGCACTTTTCTTCTGCGCATCCGCTTGATAAGCGCAGGAGTGACTCCGACCGAAACGATCGACCGGTTCAGGATAAGACAGCCGATCATCGGGAAGGCCTCGAGATATTTCTCGCGGAGACCGGTGATGCCCTCGGTAACGCTGAGAACGTAGTATTCATTTGCCCAATTCTTTACGGATGCCGGCCAGACCTCGGCGTCCTCCTCCAAGAGGCCTCTGTAATGGTTGATGTACGTGATGTTAAAAGTACATAATTTCTCCCTGCGTCCTCATAGAGAAAGCGTTATTGCTGTTATTCGTCGGAATGCCGACCATTTTTTCTTTTCTGTTCCTGCTTCCGAACGGTTTCTTTCATTGCTTCGTTGGCTTCCTCGTTCCAGACGGTTCTCTCAGGGCCGAGCGTGCCGTACATAGTATTTTCAAAAGAATACGTCAGCTTCGCGGTCCTGATCAGCCTTTCGTTTTCTGTGTCGTCGCCAAACGTGCCGAGTCGGCTGTAAATATCCTGCGTGATCTCATAATCGTACTGCTCGCGCCCCTCGCGGCTCGTGTACATGATCTCGGCAAAGTACCTCCCCGTTTCGTGGTCATAGTACGCTGTCCAGTTGTTGCCCTGTTTCTTTGTTTTCATTCTGCATTGCCCTTTTGCCTTATCATAGATTCCCGACAAATCCCATTTTGTCACGCTGATTATACCACATACTATCCTTTATTACAAACGAAAAAGAGGGCGAAAGGCAGGCAAGTCTTTTCCGCCGTCGCAGCCCGCTGTTATTCACGTATTCCTTCGCAAACCAGCCGCTAAAATCGCTCCACCGTAGCCATATTCTTAACGCGGCTTCAAGCGCTCTCCACTATATCAAAAACTCAGAACTATATCAAAAAATCAGACACCCATGAATGGTGCCTGAGTTTTTGGTGCGGGAAACAGGACTTGAACCTGCATGAAGTCGCCCTCACACGGACCTGAACCGTGCGCGTCTGCCAATTCCGCCATTCCCGCAAATAAAAAATGGTGGACGGGGATGGATTCGAACCATCGTAGTCTGTGACAACGGATTTACAGTC
>URSI01000190.1 GCA_900550505.1 uncultured Eubacteriales bacterium | reverse complement strand
TTATATATGTCTTTACACTGCCATCTTGATTAGTTTCTCCCCTGTAATAAGCGTATAGTTTATAAGTTCCTTTTGACAGGGTAACAACTGCTTCTGCTTCAAAAAAATTTCCGTGACCGCCGTCAGAATCAGAAGTGATATAAATTTCAGTCCCATTAACGACTTTATACAATGTAAACCCCACAGATATCTGTTCAGGCAGTCCTACGCTGGCAATCGCGTATGGGTTATATTTGTTCGTGGTTCCCGCTACCTTTGGCATACCGCTGGAAAACGTGACTATCGCGCAAGGCGTTATTCTGTTGTCCTGTAATGCCATCGCCGGTGCGAAACAAGCAAAGCAGACTACTGCAATAAGGCAGAGCGAAATAATTGTTTTCTTTTTCATTTGTTTTGTCCTTTCTCATTCTGAAATAATTGGGTCTTTTCTTACCCTATACCTATAAGACAATTAACCGCTCCAAAATCTGACGCAAAAAAGAAAATTTTTTATTTTTTTATTTTCGCCAAAATCGTCATAATCCGTTGCCACAAACTGTCTTATATGTAGAGAATAAAATAATTTGGTCGTATTATCCGAGCAGGAGGGATGCTTGTGATTGTCCATATATGAAAATACCCCTGCATATTGTGAGCGGGCGGCTCACATCGCTGAAAAGGCGATGCCAATTTGCAAGGGTATGGCTAAATTGTATCTTATGATCTATGAAAAGACAACTACGATATTCGAAAGGAGAAAAAATATGAAAAAGATGCTTTCAATTGTTCTTTGCATTTCTTTGCTTGCTGCTTGGGGAACAACTGCCTTTGCCATGGAACCCACACCCGAATGCAAGGAAGTACCGCCAATTAGTGTAGATGCTACCAATGTTGATATTCTCTACGAGTCTTTCATGAGAGGTGATAATCCGCCTACCAGCACAACTACGTTACCTTATAGCGCAGCAAGCAGTTCTACTGGGATTAATAGCTATGTCTATACTAACTATAAGTTCAAGCCCAGCAGCCTCGGAAAAATTCACACAACCTTCACTGGCAACTCTAACCCTAAAGGCAATTCGGTAACCGTAGATATATATCTTTATGATGCCACAGCCGGCAATGTTGAAGTCGCATCATATTCTTTGGGCTCAGCTACCGCATGGAGCAGTCAAGGTGTCAGCTGGTACAACCTGAACACCTCACATTATTACTATTTCAAAATCGTAAAATCTGTGGGAAGCGCTCGTCTTGTTTTTACCCTTGATTGCATTGCTCAAAACTGGTAAATTCAGAGTGATTAAGGATGAGGGAGGCGTATACGCCTCCCTCATATCTAATCCACGATAAATACCCCATGATGCTCAACACACACAATTACAAATTGATTACATTTTTGCGGTAGATTTTACCGGGAAAGGGCTAATATAATAAAATACAAAACACGGAGGAGTAACATGAGATGAAAAAGACAATCGTTGTTTTTTCTGTGATAATGATAATTGCCATCACCGCAATCGGGTGCCAAAAAACGCCGGAAAGCCCACTTATAATTGGGAAAAGCAGCGATGATCTAATTGATAAGGCCAGCGAAGGATTAGGCGATGAAAGCGTAGCTGAAAAAGTGAACGCTCCTCTGCAATATGAAGCGGATTTTGTAAATTCTGACGGAATGACAGCCGTTTCGGCAAATGCCGCAGTCGATGTGCCGGAAGCCAGCACGGCACCAATTATCAGAATAAGCACAGGCTCCATATCCCAAGAGCAGGCAGATGTGCTGCTGCATGAGCTCGTCCGTTCGAAATTGTACGACCCATATTCCGCGCCCTCAAAAAGCAGCATTATGAAACAGATACTCATAGCGCAACAGCAGCTTTTTTCCGGCCCCTCTGATGAGGATTTAAGGATGACGCACTATGGCAAAAACGGAGAAATCTTGACATGGGAAGAATGGATGCAACAATCTATCGCCGCTTTATATCAGGAGTACAACGCGGCGGACGATGCGCAGGATGCCCCTATCTCGGGTTTGTTCGAGGTCGATGATGAAGGTTTTGCATTGATATACGGCGAAGGTATATCGTTAGAGTTTGGCTATGAGGGCATACAGTTATATAACGGACAGGGTTTAGGTAATTCCCGCGCTTTATATTCGCAGAACACGGCTCCGGACGGCTTTGTAATGAGCTATGTCACAGCGGAAAACATAACTCGGCTTGATAAGTCAATAAGCCTGGAGGATATTACCATTTCGCAGGAGAAGGCAAAGCAGCTGTGCGACAGCTTGACCGAAAAGCTGAATATTCCCTTTATGATGCACTATTCAACAACAAAAGAATACGGCGGTGCAGGTGGAACAAATCCGGTCAGATGCTGCTATGTGCTGCGGTATACCCGCGATTTTAACGGGCTGCCCATCACCTATACCTCGAATAGAGGCGACGCTATTACGGATTCGGGTACTTATAACGAGCCGTGGCCATATGAAACGCTTACATACTATGTGAACGATGACGGCATCGTTGGAATGCGGTGGGAGGCACCCTATTCAATTCTTGAAAATGTTACCGAAGATTCCTCTCTTATCCCTTTCAGTGAAGTGGAGAAGATTTTTGAGAAAATGATCGCCGTAAAATACGCAAACACACAAAGCATTATCACCATTGAAAATATATGCTTCGGCTATGCACGCGTTGCGGAACAAAACCGAAGCGGAAGCGCGCTCCTGGTTCCGGCATGGGATTTCTTCGGAACGATTTCGGATTTCAACGGTATCTCGCGGTCCGACTACGGAACGAGCCTTATTACCATCAACGCCATCGACGGCAGTATAATCGACAGAGGATTGGGATATTGACAAACAGGAAATATGCTTTTGATACAAGGCGGACATATGG
>URSI01000189.1 GCA_900550505.1 uncultured Eubacteriales bacterium | reverse complement strand
ATCAGAATTCATGTAAGTATACCATATTTGTATACAGTCGTCAAGCACAATGGTGCGGAACATAGTGGCATTGACATATTTGCGGTGTTATGTTACAATTTCAAAAACAGAGATGTTTGGAGGTAGTACACATGATAAAAATAGAGATGCAGGACGGCGGTGTCATCATGCTTGAGTTGTATGCGGATGCTGCTCCGGTCACCGTTGCGAATTTCAAAAGTCTCGTAAAGCGCGGGTTTTACGACGGACTTATCTTTCATCGCGTGATAAGCGGATTTATGATCCAGGGCGGTGATCCTACCGGCACCGGCATGGGCGGCTCCGAGAACAGGATAAAGGGTGAATTCGCGGAAAACGGGCACCAGAATCCCATTTCTCATAAGCGCGGAGTGATATCAATGGCGAGAGCAGCGCACCCTGACTCGGCATCGTCACAGTTCTTTATCATGCATGAGGACGGGACGTTCCTTGACGGCAAATATGCGGCATTCGGGAAGGTGACGGATGGTATGGACGTCGTAGACCGAATTGCGTCCGTACGTACGGACCGTGCCGACCGCCCGGTAGAGGAGCAGGTAATAAAGCACATCACGCTTATAAACGAGGAGGAGTAAATGATGATCAGGCATATCGTAATGTTCAGGCTTGCCGACAAAAGCGGTGAAAACATCGCAAAGACGGCCGAAATCCTCAGATCCATGGAAGGGCGTGTTCCGATGCTGCGCGGTATCGAGGTAGGCACAGATTTTTTGCATTCTGCCAGATCGTGCGACATCCTGCTTCAGGTGACGCTTGATGACAGGGAAGCTCTTGAAGCATATCAAAAGGACGAATATCACTGCTCAGTGGTTAAAAAGCATATGCATGCGGTAACGACTGACAGCTACGCAGTCGATTATGATATCTGATTTTGACAGTTATGAAAAGGATTTTGACAGTTATGAAAAGAAATCATATTTGCCCGAAATGCGGCGGTAATGACATTCTGAAGGTGCCCGGCAGAGCCGGTGCATACGGATCCGGTAATAACATACAGGTCGGCATGACAAATTTTTCAGCCGTGCTTGTGAATCGTTATGTTTGTTGCTCCTGCGGGTATTCCGAGGAATGGATCGATTTGGATGATATCCCATCTCTCAAGCGGAAATTTTCCCGCGACGAGTATTGAGCCCGGCATAAGCCGAAGCATGATAACAGTAAGAAACACAGCCCGTCAGCTCGTTATATAGAGCTGGCGGGCTGTCTGTCGTTGTATATTGTCAACGTGAGTGCCGGACACGCACTTTGATTATTCCTTAAAAGTGGTGTCACAGTTGGGGCAGGTTATCTCTTCGCCCTCCTGCGAATTGCTTACAAAAATAGTCTCCTTGCAGTTGGGGCACTGGACCTGATAAAAGTCTATGCATTCGTCGTCATCGTCGTCACAATCGCAGTCGTCACAGTCGTCACAGTCGCAATCGTCACAATCGTCGTCATCACAGCAGCCGTAAAAATCTGCCTCGAGCGCGCCGAGATCTTCGTCGAGTTCATCGAGATAATTGTTGGTCATCTCCTGCTCGTCGTCGAGGTCAAGCACTGAGGCACTGATATCCTCGAGCAGATCGGCTATTGCGTAAAAGAGACGACCTTCGTTCGTGTTCTTGTCAAAATTCATGCCGTCGAGCAGGCCTTTGATGTAGGTGGCTTTTTCGGAAATGTTCATGACTGTCTCCTTTCTGCTGTACGTGTGTCAGACACGTTCGAGGTATTCCGAGGTGCGGGTGTCGATCTTGATCACGTCGCCCTCGTTGATAAACATAGGCACACGTATCTCGGCGCCGGTTTCAAGTGTTACGGGCTTGAGTGCATTGGTGGCGGTGTCGCCCTTGACACCGGGATCCGCCTTTGTGACTTCGAGTTCAACGAACATCGGAGGCTCAACGGCAAAAACCGTACCTTTATATGACGATATGCGGCAACTCATATTCTCTTTGACAAATTTGAAGTTGTCGCCCAGCAGATCCGCGTTTACGGGAAGCTGCTCATATGACTCCATATCCATGAAATAATACAGATCGCCGTCGTTATAAAGATACTGCATGTCCTTGCGCTCGATCACAGCCGGCGGATACTTGTCCGTGGGGCTGAAGGTGCGGTCAACAACGCCGCCCGTGATTACGTTTCTGAGCTTTGTGCGGACAAAAGCAGCGCCCTTCCCGGGTTTTACATGCTGAAATTCAATTATCTGCATGACGTTGCCGTCAAGCTCAAAGGTAATGCCGTTTCTGAAATCGCCGGCTGATATCATAAATTCCTCCGTTCTCCCGCTCTTGCGGGAACACACATTCATAATCGCAAGTATTCTACAACATTGAGCAAAAAAAATCAAGAGCCAAATGTATTTTTTTAAGAAAAAAGCGCGGCAGACCCGGCTGCCGCGCTGGTGGATGTTAAGGAACTCGAATCCCTGACCACTCGCACGTCAAGCGAGTGCTCTACCAACTGAGCTAAACATCCGTATATGACCGCGAGATCCACGCGGCACAATATATTATACACGACCGAAAGGATTTGTCAATAGTAAAATTAGATTTGTGTGAAAAATTTCCCGACGCTTGCACAAAGCCTTTAATGTATGTTTGCAATTGAGTGTTTGCACGCCTCAACTTACGGTTGTTTTTTACAAAATCGCGTCTATTGAACTCAACCGGGTTTTGTGATACATTTATGACATGAAAGCTTTCAAAAACATTGTTTGAGAGGTGGTACGTCATAATGGAAACAGTAAATATGGGGCCAAAAATATCGGAGCTCAGAAAAGCTGCCGGCATGACGCAGGAAGCACTCGCAAAATCTGTCGGAGTTTCCGCGCAGGCCGTGTCAAAATGGGAAAACGGCGG
>URSI01000188.1 GCA_900550505.1 uncultured Eubacteriales bacterium | reverse complement strand
AACAGGGAGTCCCCACAGATTTTTCGCCCGCGCCGCTCTGTGAGGTGAACGAAACCGCCCCCGAGGGGATCGATATAGGATTTTCTGTGAGAGACAGCGGCTGTGTCTTTGAGTTCAAACTTCAGGAAAACAGTGAGGTTTACGGATTCGGCTTGCAGCTGAAAGGCTTTGGCTCACGTTCGAGAAAGCGCCATATACGGCCTAATGCGGACCCGCCTTCCAACACGGGCGAGAGTCACGCGCCGGTCCCGTTTTTTGTCACCACAGAGGGCTGGGGCGTGTATATAGATACAGCGCGGTACGTCGAGTTTTACTGCGGCTTTACGAAGAAGGATAAGGGTGTGACCGGCAGTTCGAACGGGGAATTGCATACGGATTTTGCCGATATTTACGCGGATCGTCGTGCTGAGTGCGAAACCGTGATCGCGGCTTCGGTGCCGGTGGCGCACGGGGCGGATATATACATCATAACGGGTGAAAACATACTTGATATCGTCAGTCAGTACAACCTGCTTGCAGGCGGCGGTTGTGAGGTGCCGCTGTGGGGGCTCGGGAATCAGTATCGATGTCACCTGCGGTTCAGCTCGGCACAGGTGCTTTCAATGGCGGGCAGCATACGCTCGCTCGGTATACCGTGTGATGTTATCGGGCTTGAACCGGGCTGGCAGTCTAATGCGTATTCATGCTCTTTTGTGTGGGATAAAACCAGATTCCCGGACTGGCGTGAGATGTGTGAGTCGCTCAAGACTCAGGGCTTTAAGGTAAACCTGTGGGAGCATGCCTTCACTCATCCGACCTCTCCGCTGCATTCCAGGCTGGGAGAACTGAGCGGTGACTACACCGTGTGGGGCGGTCTGGTGCCGGACTTTGCTTTGGAAGAAGCTAAAAATGTTTTTGCCGACTATCACGCGCCGATGGATGAGGCGGGAGTCAAGGCCTATAAGCTCGACGAATGTGACGGCAGCGACTATACGGGTCATTGGACTTTCCCGAATTGTGCTCAATTTCCGTCCGGGCTCGACGGTGAAAGGTATCATAATCTTTTCGGTATCCTTTACGGTCAGGCGATGCTGAGGGCGCTGACGCAGCGCACATACGGACAGGTACGAAACAGCGGGGCACTGGCGGCATCATATCCGTATGCTCTTTACAGCGATCTGTACAGCCATGAAGATTTTATACGAGGCGTGGCGACGAGCGGATTTTCGGGGCTCCTGTGGTCTCCGGAGGTGAGGCACGCAGAAAGCCGTGAGGATATGATACGGCGTGTGCAGACTGTCGTGTTCAGTCCGCAGTCACTCATAAACGCATTTTATCTTGAGAGTATGCCGTGGGTGGAACTTGGATGTACCGATGAGATCAGGCGGCTGCTCGAATTGCGTATGTCTCTTATACCGTATTTGTATACGGCGTTTGAAGATTACCGCGTTAAGGGACGCCCGCCCGTGCGCGCGCTGGTGTGCGACTGCACCGAGCAGACCGCGTTAAGAGACGTTTGGAACGAATACTTCTTCGGTGACGATATGATAGTCGCACCGATGACCGCGGCCGAACATTCCCGCAGGGTCGTGCTGCCTGAGGGAGACTGGTACGGATTTTTCGACGGCAGGAAATACAGCGGAACGTTCGATATCGAGACCGAAGAAATACCCGTATTTGTCCGCAGCGGCAGCATAATACCGCTTGCCGCTCCGGTCGACCATGTTTCGGAGGACACCGTCTTTGAATTGACGCTTTGTTGTTATGGCGATACTTCCGGTTCGGTTGCGCGTATTGTTGAGGATGACGGAGTGACGCGCGGAGCCGAGCGGCGCGTGATCACGCTCCACGACTATACTGAGTCGGTTGAGTCGTTCAGATACAGGATTGTCGGCAGGAGAAGGACGGTATGAACCGTGATTTTTCTTCGTCGCTGAAGCTTGCAGAGTCGGAGTACAGGCGCCTTGCCTTTTCCGTGTTCGGATATGTACCTGAGTCTCGATTTGAGATCGTGCAATGTGCGGAGCCGTGGGACGAGTCGTATGGTTTCCGGCGGGAGAACGGTATTGAGGTGTTTTCCGGGACAAGGGGCCGCGCGGTGCTGTATGCGGTTTATGATTATTTCCGCAGGTGCGGGGTGAGCTATTATTGGGACGGCGATATCCTTCCGCAGGAGAAGAAGACGGTTATGCCCGAGGACTTCAGAGGTCGCCCTGCGCTGAGGTACAGGGGGCTGAGGTATTTTGCGCACCGGGGGCTCAGGCGGTTTTGCGCCGAAATGCGGGATGCGGAGGCGTGGAAAAGAGAGCTCGACTATCTTGTCAAGCGCGGCTTCAATATGTTTATGCTCCGCACCGGGGACGACGATATGTTCGCGCTTGCCTTCGGCTGCTGCGACGACGATTACACGTCGAAGGACGGATTTTATGACAGGACGCCGTTCCGCTCGCTTGAAGAAAGGCGAGAGCTTCGCCGCCGGATAGTTGAAATGGCGCGTGAACGGGATCTGATAATGCCTGTCGATTGCGGCGCGATGACGCACTGGTATACACCTACACCTTCCGATTATTTGAAACGGTACAAGCCTGAGTTCCTGTCGCAATCGAACGACCTGTATACCGACCGGTCGCTGCTTGTGTGGGATGTAAGGCAGAGCCGTTACATGGAAGAGTATTTCAAACTTACGGATGCATACGTGAGTGAATACGGTCACTCCGGCGTCTTTCATACGATAGGACTTGCAGAGAGGCTTTTCGGCGCATCGCCCGAGGAGGACAGAAGTCTGAAAAAGCGCGTGTATTCCATGATATCCGACCATATTTCCGGGAAGTATCCCGGCTCTGTGCTGTTTATAGGGACATGGGATTTTGCAATGGCCTGGAATGCGGAGCAGGTCAGCGGGCTTGTGGAAACACTTGA
>URSI01000187.1 GCA_900550505.1 uncultured Eubacteriales bacterium | reverse complement strand
TCCTCCTAATTTTGTTTCTTCGCAAACCCGCCGCATGAAAGCACCGTATTTCTCAAAATCCACACCGGCGACTATGTACCTGAGGGACACCGGCTGATTATATCCCGTCTCCGGATTGCCGCGGACATAGTCCGCACCTGCACGTACGCAAACATCACCGTCACCGGTACAGTCGATATACACCTTACCGCTGATCACACTCCTGCCCGACTTGTTCTCTACGATTATTCCGGTCACTTTGCCGTTCTCCGTAACGGTATCGCAGAAATAGGTATGATAAAGAATCTTGACCCCTTTCTCTACGGCAAGCTGCTCAAGCACGATGGAAAGAATGAGAGGGTCGAACGCCGTCGGGTTGGGAGTGCCGTTCTCGGCGCATGCCCCGAGTGCTCTGAGCCGTTCCGTGACGATTTTGCCTATGTAAGAACATGTCGGGTTCCCCTCGATGTGCGCGTGCATGATCGGGCAGACAAGCCCCACGGTAGCCGTGCCGCCCAATTTGCCGAACTGCTCGACAAGTATTACGCGGCTGCCCTCTGTCGCTGCGGCGATTGCTGCAAAAGCACCGGCGGTACCGCCGCCTATGACTACCACATCATACCCGCCGTTAACAGGCAATTCTCTTTGTTTTTCAATAAATCCCATAACATGATTACCCCTTTCGGTGTATTTCGTGATTTATTCTGACGTCTCACCGGAGACGTTGTGTCATAATCATCTCCAACAGCCTGCTGCCTGCCACCGAGACCGAAGCAGACCGCACAACACATATGCTGCGCGGCGGTATCGGCCGCTCCGGCTTCAGCTCAAACAGCCTGCCGGAAGCTATCGACTCGGCCGCAAAGTCCCTGACCACGCATCCGACTCCCAGATCTCGTTCAGCAAATCTGACAATAAGGTCGCTCGTGGCAAGCTCGAACTCCGGCTCAAGGCTTAGCGACTGAGCTTCGAAAAATGAATCAACATACCTCCTCGTACTCGTGTCCTTTTCAAGGCATATCATGGGAAGTGAACACAGCTTTTCCAGAGGAAGCAGTCCTTCATATCTGTATTTGTCGGAGCACACGAAAATATCCTCTATTTCACGCACCCTGACGGCATCCGCGCGCCTGTCGAACGGCTCGCTGATGACACCGAAATCCAATCTGCCGGCATCAAGCATCCTGAGCGTTTCCGGCGTAGGTGCATTGGTGACATGTATTTTTACCAGCGGATACATGGTATGATAGCGCTCGAGATACGGCAGCAAATAAAACCGCAGAGTCATGTCACTCGCGCCTATACTTATCTCTCCGCTGTCCGGATGAATAAGTCCTATCACGCGCCTTTCGCCCTCATCAAGCTTTTCAAAGGCAGCTTTGACGCTTTCATATAGCGTCTCGCCCTCTCGGGTGAGCCGTATCTCCTTCGGAAGCCGCACAAAGATCCGGCAGCCCAGCGCTTCCTCAAGTCTGCCTATGCAATGGCTCACAGCCGGCTGTGAAATGAACAGTTCCCTCGCCGCCTTTGTAAAGCTCCCCGTACGGACGACGGTCAGAAAGCACCGGTACCATTCAAGACTTATATTCATTCGTCCTCCGTTGTCACCACATATCTCAGTTTTTTGCCGGGCTGCCGCCCGTCATATTCAAAAGCTCTGTTTCATCAATTATCCTGATACCTAACGAGCGCGCCTTTTCAAGCTTGCTGCCTGCATCTTCACCGCAAACGAGCAACGAGGTCTTTTTTGAAACGCTCTCAGAGACGCTGCCTCCGTTTTGCCTGACGAGCTCCGTTGCCTGTTGCCTTGTGAGCGTTGGCAACTTACCCGTTATCACCACGGTCATCCCGGCAAGCGAATCTCCGGTCGGTTCAGTCTGCACAACAGGCTTCACGCCCCAACGTCCCAGCTTTTCAAGCAATGACCGCACCGTATCCGACGAGAAAAAGCTTATGACGGCGCGGGCGCTCTCGGTTCCGATGTTGTCAACGGCACAAAGCCGTTCTTCGGATGCCTCTGCGAGCTTTTCGAGCGAGCCGAAAGAACTTGCAAGGTTCTCAGCCGCCACCGCGCCGATATGGCGGATCCCGAAAGCGTAGATCAAACGCGAAAGCGGCGGATTCTTCGTCCTCGCGATCGCTTCTGTCAACTTTGCGGCACTTTTTTCCGCCATGCCGTCCAGTTCCTCAAGCTGCCGTGCCGTAAGCGCATACAGATCGCCCACATCCGCCACAAGACCGCTGTCGATCAGCTGTCCCGTAACGGCTTCGCCAAGTCCTTCGATATTCATGGCATCCCTCGAAGCAAAATGAGCGACCGTACGTTTGAGCTGCGCCTTGCAGGAAATGTTGGTGCACCGCACCGCTGCTTCACCATCTTCCCGTGTGACGGGAGAACCGCACTCCGGACAAACGGCCGGCATCTGATATTCCCGCGAATCAGCCGGTCTGAGCTCGGTAACGACAGAGACCACTTCAGGTATTATGTCGCCCGCTTTGCGCACAAGGACGGTATCGCCTATGCGGATATCCTTTGAACGGATGTAATCTATATTATGCAAACTTGCACGGGAAACGCTTGTTCCGGCCAACCTCACAGGCGTGAGAACGGCGTTCGGCGTGAGCACTCCGGTACGTCCGACCGCGACAATAATATCCTTCACCACTGCTTTCGCCGTTTCAGGCGGATATTTGAAGGCTATCGCCCACTTGGGAGCCGACGAAGTCTCACCCAGTCGTTCGCGCAGCTCAAGGCTGTCCACTTTAACCACGGCGCCGTCTATATCGAACGGCAGCGACGCACGCTGTCTCCCTATCTCTTCTATCGCCGCGCACACCGACTCCGCACTGTCAAGCCCGCCCACAAAGTCATTCACCTTAAAGCCCAGAGACGCGAGCATCTCAAGGCTTTGGGAATGTGTGGC
>URSI01000186.1 GCA_900550505.1 uncultured Eubacteriales bacterium | reverse complement strand
CCCTGAGAGCTTTCAAAAAGCTGAACCATTGCACGGTCGCCGTCGACTTCGAGCACTTTTCCGACACGCAATTCGCCGTCAGACTGCTCTATTTCGACCAGCTCGTCATATTTCACGCCGTCGACTCCGTCGACCAGCATGAGAGGCCCGACGACTTCGCGAATGGTTTTATATTCCTTAAGCATTTAAACTGCCCTCCTCGGTAAACCCGGCGAACTGCGCCTCGAGCTCCGCAGCCGTCAGAGCGTATTGATCATCCCACTCGTTCTCCGGGACCCGCTTCAAACGTCCGATACGCTCCAGCGCGGGCATCCTGAGTATCCTTTCAAACGGGACCTCGGCCGCCACCGCATCCTGTCCGCCGTGATACCATGAAAGGATCAGCCTGAGCATTCCGTACTGCTTTTTCGGTGACGTGTATGTATCCATATCGTCAAAGGCGATCTGATGCAGGTAGTCCTCACGTATCGAACGTGCAGCCTCAAGCGTCATCCTGTCCTTTACCGCAAGAGCATCGACGCCGACAAGCCTCACTATTTCCTGCAGTTCAGCCTCCTCCTGCAGTATCCTGCGCGCCTCCGCCACCTGTGCCGACCAGTCGGACGCAACATTTTCATCAAAATATCCCGACAGCGAATCGGAATAAAGCGAATAACTCGTCAGCCAGTCGATGGCCGGGAAATGACGCTTATATGCAAGGTCGGCGCTGAGCCCCCAGAAAACCTTGACTATTCTGAGAGTTGCCTGTGATACGGGCTCAGAAGTGTCGCCGCCGGGAGGCGAAACCGCCCCGATCGCCGTGATTGCGCCCTCTCTGCCGTCAGAACCTATGCAGCGCACACTGCCCGCACGCTCATAAAACTCGGCCAGCCTTGAAGAAAGATAAGCCGGGTATCCTTCCTCCCCGGGCATCTCCTCGAGTCTGCCCGACATCTCACGCAGGGCCTCCGCCCACCGCGATGTGGAATCAGCCATGATAGCGACCTTATATCCCATGTCGCGGAAATACTCCGCTATGGTGATCCCGCTGTATATCGAAGCCTCACGTGCGGCAACAGGCATATCCGAAGTGTTAGCTATGAGCACGGTACGCTTCATAAGCGAGAGCCCTGTTCTGGGATCATGCAGCTCGGGGAACTCAAGCAGCACGTCCGTCATCTCATTGCCGCGCTCGCCGCATCCGACATAAACGATGATATCGGCGTCCGCCCACTTGGCAAGCTGATGCTGAACGACCGTTTTACCCGATCCGAAAGGTCCCGGGATCGCCGCAATACCGCCCTTCGCTATGGGAAAGAGCGTATCAATGACTCGCTGCCCGGTCACCATAGGTTCATCAGGCGCGAGCTTCTGCGCGGTGGGACGACCGCGGCGCACCGGCCATCGCTGAAGCATGGGCAGTTCGACAGACGAACCGTCTGATTTCTTCAGCCGGGCTATCGGCTCCACGATAGTAGCATCTCCCTCATATATCCACTCAAGCACACCCGAAACTCCGGGCGGGACCATTACCTTATGCACAACGGCAGGGGTCTCGTCCACCGTACCCAGAATATCGCCGCCCACAAGGCTGTCGCCCACGGATGCGACGGGAACAAAGCTCCACTTTTTCTCTCTGTCAAGTTTGGGGACATCTATACCGCGGGGGATCCTGTCGCCCGCTTCTTCATATATGACATTGAGCGGACGCTGTATGCCGTCGAATATACCCTCGATCAGCCCGGGTGCCAGCTCGACCGACAACGGTGCACCGGTGCCGTATACCGGTTCTCCGGGCCCCAGTCCCGCCGTTTCCTCATAAACCTGTATCGAAGCGCGGTCGCCGCGCAATTCTATGACCTCACCGATAAGCCGCTTTTCGCTGACACGAACAACGTCATACATCTGGACATCGCCCATGCCGTCCGCAACTATAAGAGGCCCGGCGACTTTTCGTATAGTGCCGCGGACTTCCTTTTCACTTGGACTGTTCATACTTTTCCCCTTCCGTCGGTGCTGCCTCACTGCAGATCCATGCCGACTGCTTTATATATATTGCTTCTGATCTGCTCTGCACCGAAACCGTCGGTACCTCCGCTGCCCGGTATCGGTATGATCGCCGGCGATGTCCTCGCGCGGTATCGCTCCAGTTCCTCGGGCACGAGCCTTGCCAGCCGCTCGGTTATATAAATGATACCGTAGTTCTCACGGGCAAGAGCGTGTATAATGCGCGCAGCCTCCTCCGCGGTATCGGCTGTGACGGTATGCAACCCTATTACCCGGAAAAGCATGACCGACTCTCTGTCACCTATAACGGCGACTTTTCCGTTGTTTTCACGTTCCATCCGCGCACCTCCACATCATGACTTTGCGGCAAACAGCACCCGCAGTTCTCTTGCCTCGTTCTCACGTTCCAGCAGATAACAGACCACCGGCGCTATACTGAAAACGTCATCCTGCTCCTCCCGCAACAGCGCAACGCGCCGCGTGGCAAACATCGATTCGGCGTATGTCAGGTCCTTTCCCTGTTTAAGTTCCCCGAGCACTTCAGATATGGAATCCTCAAAATCACCGGTGCACATGACCGCGGGCTGTCCCGTACTGAGTGCGGTCAGGAATGTCTCTTCCGGTATGCTGCCGCCGTCTATCAGCACCTTCGCAAGTCGCTCGGCACTCCAGCCCAGCGCCGAGGCGCGCAGCACGGAAAGTACGTTCAGAAAATCCGTTTGTGCCGAAAAATACCGCGAAAGCGCTGCATTTTTCTTTTTCCCGAGCACGGACCGTATTTGTGCGAACACTGCTCTGTCAACCGAAGCCGAGAACTCAAACAACGATATTTTCTCGTCAGATCCCGGCATCGCATCGGCAAATGCTCTCGGGATGAGCGAATACTCCCCGGCTTCCACCGACACGCGCATTATATCGGCGGGCACC
>URSI01000185.1 GCA_900550505.1 uncultured Eubacteriales bacterium | reverse complement strand
GATGATAACGGGCGATTACAATATAGTCAATGTTGACTTTTTTATAGAGTACAAGATAACCGACCCGGTGAAGTATCTTTTCGACAGCCGTGAGCCGGATCAGATACTCAGAATGCTTGCTCAGAGCCAGATACGCAGCGTCATAAGCTCATATAGGATCGATGATATTCTTACCACCGGCAAATCCGAGATACAGATGCGTGTGAAGGATATGGTGCTCAGAGAGCTTGAGGTCTATGATATCGGGTTGGGAATAGTCGATGTCCGCATCCAGGACAGCGATCCGCCGACGGTCGAGGTCAACGATGCTTTCAAGGCGGTAGAGACCGCAAAGCAGGGAATGGATACTGCATTAAACAATGCGGTCGCGTATGAAAACGAACGTCTTCCGCTCGCACGCTCCAAGGAAGATGAACTGCTCAGACAGGCTGAAGTATCAAAGCAGGCACGCATAAACGAAGCGGAAAAAGAAGTGGCGATGTTTGAAGCCATGTACAGTGAATATTCGATGAATCCGTCCGTCACCCGCATGAGGATGTATTACGAGATGATAGAGGAGGTCCTTCCCGGTGTCAAGGTGTTTATTGACACTTCCGACGGCGACGTGACCAAACTGCTTCCGCTTGACAGCCTTATGGGGACCGGAAATTAAGGAGGGTAGTGCGATGAAAAAAATAGGCTTGTACATCGGTATCGGTATAATCGTGATCATGGCGATCATCATACTGTTTCAGTGCGTGTATACCGTCAGAGAGGATCAGTATGCGTGCGTGGTCCGGTTTTCAAAAATTGTAGATGTAAAGAGTGAAGCCGGTTTGTATTTTAAGGTACCTTTTGTGGACGGTGTCAAATACTTTCCGAACAATATGCAGCTTTATGACGTAAACCCGTCCGACGCAATAACTAAAGACAAAAAAGCGATGGAAGTTGATTGTTACCTCGTGTGGAAAATAAACGACCCTAAGCTGTTTTATCAGACTGTGGGCAGTATCAGTGAAGCTGAGGCACGACTTGACACGCTTGCATATAATAACGTAAAAACACTCCTCGGCACTCTTGAGCAGAGCGATATAATAAATGAAGATGATCCCGAGGAACGCAACGAGATATATCAGCAGATAACCGACCGGGTGCAGGAAAGCGCTACATCATACGGTATTGACGTTGTGGACGTGAAAATAAAGCGGTTCGATTTGCCATCCGATAATGAGCAGGCTGTATATACGCGCATGATATCCGAACGCAATCAGATGGCAGAAAAGTATCGTGCCGACGGCGAATATCAGGCGAAGCTTATCATAAATGACGTGGATAAGCAGTACAATATAATCATTTCAAATGCGGAGCTTGAAGCCGAGAGACTTGTCGCTGAAGGCGAAGCGGAATATATGCGGATACTTGCGCAGGCATATGATACCCCGGAAAAACAACAGTTTTATGAATTCATGAGAGGTCTTGATGCGCTTAAAGCCTCGCTCAGCGGAGATGAAACGACTGTGATCATAAACAAAGACAGCAAGCTGGCGCAGGCTCTGCTCGGTTTGCAGGATGAGTAACAAGCACCTTCTTGTGCCGTTGCCGACACTGGAAACAGCACGGATGCGGCTCAGGCGTCTCGAAAAGACGGACTGCGACGACGTATATCGCTACGCGTCGCTGTCCGCCACCACACGCTATCTTTTGTGGTCTCCTCATATGAATCTTTTCGAAACCCGCGGCTACCTTGAGTACGCCAGAAAAAAGTATCGCGCCGGTGAATTTTTTGACTGGGGCATAGAGTATAAGGAGAATTCAAAGATCATAGGCACCGTAGGATTCACTACGGTGGATTTTGAAAACAATAAAGCAGAGATAGGGTATGTCCTTTCACCGGAATACCATGGCAAAGGACTCGGACTGGAGGCTGTCAGAAGGATCGTCAGGTACGGATTTGTCACGATGGGCTTTGAAAGACTTGAGGCGCGTATAATGGTGCCGAATCAGCCGTCACGCTCACTTGCGGAGAAACTCGGTTTCAGGCTTGAGGGCATAAGGCGGCATGATCTGTTCGTAAAAGGCGAATATCGAGACATTTGCACCTATTCGATGCTGAGATCGGAATACAAAGAATAATGTCAAAAAAGCGCATCTCTGCATATGATGCACAGGAAGCATCAGAAAGGAGATGTGCTTTTTGGAGACGGAAAAAATGCGCAGCGGTTTTGAAAAAGAGGCCGTAATGCATTCAATATACAGATTATACGGTGAAAAAGCGCGCGAAGAGGGTCTGCACGCCGTTGCCGATGAGCTTGAGCATGCGGCGCTGAATGAGTTGGCGCACGCACGTTGGTTCATGGATAAACTGGGGGAGCTTGGCAGCACAGAAGACAACCTGACGCGTGCGGCATCTCTCAAGCGTGATGCCGCGTCAAATTATGTTGAATGGTATGACAGTGACGGTGAACCTACGCTCAGGGCTTTGGCTGATGTCGAAAAAGATCAACAGCGCAATTGGGACGAGACCTTGCGCGAGATGCGGGAAGGCGCAAGGTATTGCCGACCATCGGCGATTGCATGGGAGTGCGTGCGCTGTGGCTTCGGAATGATGGGAAGAGAAGCACCCATGCGCTGTCCGTTGTGCGGTGCAGGGCAGGGCAGCTACAAAAGAAAGTGAACGAGAGATGCCGATGCTTTCGACCGGGTCGGTGTATATGTTCTGAGACAAAAAGACGGACGGAGCCGGTAAAACCGGGACCGTCCGTATTTAATGCCGGAACTTATCAGGCACGCTCGACTTTGCCCGAGCGCAGGCAGCGGCTGCAGATGTAAACGGTCTTGTGCTCGCCGTTGACATTAGCTTTGACACGCCTTATGTTGGGCTTCCAGGTTCTGTTGCTCCTTCTGTGTGAGTGAGAGACCTTTATGCCGAAGCTGA
>URSI01000184.1 GCA_900550505.1 uncultured Eubacteriales bacterium | reverse complement strand
CACGCGGAACACATACTCTCCGGGAACCATGTTTTCCGCCGTTGCCTTGTTGAAGTATTCGTCAAGGTTCCATACGCCGGTTTCACTGTCCTGGAGGCTGCTGCTCGTCGGACCTATGTCAAAGCCGCGATAATTGGCGGGTGCTTCGATGATGTCAAGACGATATCTTCTGAAGCCGCCCCAGTCGGCGATGCCCGTATTGCGGCTCGCGCGGATTGTAGTGCCCTTGCCGTATTCGGTTTCCGAGGCACTTGAGGATATCGTCACCGTGCGGAGCGCGGCATAGTCCACGCCTTCCACATTGAAGAAGCAGGTTGACCAGTAGTACTGATGTCCCTTGCCGTCCGGTGAGAGGTATTTCACGCCGTAGCGATAGATGCCGTTCCGGTCCGTGCAGAGCAGGCGCTGATAGGTTCTGCCCTCCTCCTTGACTTTTACGTCCTCAATCGAGAAGCGCGTGTCGCCGTAGGTGACATTTGCCCATTCGTTTCCGTCGAGATACTGCCAGATGATGTCATACTGATCGATCGGGGTGTTGTCATAGGGGTCGAGCCAGCCGCCGTCGTCCAGATAATCCTGAAGCCCGTGATTGAGCCATATCTTTTGTCCGTACTCTAATTTCGTGCTTCCCTCGCCCTGACTCTTCCATTTGTAGCCGGGGACGCTTCCGCCCTTGTTCTGAACCGTATATTTGATCTCGCCGGACGAGAACACCCTGCATTCCTTTTCAAAGGTTGCGATGGTCTTTGCGTTTAGATTGTTGCTCTCGCGGAAGGTCAGCGTCACCTTAAGGAAAAGCGGCCCGGTTTTCCCCGTGACGATCGAATAGGGCGTTGTGCCGTCCAGCTTAAACTCGTTTGAGAGCCAGTAGTCTACGGGCTGGGTGTTTGAGTTCGTGCCCTCGTAGTATCTGTATGCATAGGAGACCCTCACTCTGTCGGAATAGCCCATATCCCTTATGCTCTTGACACATTCGTCCGTGAGGGCGACGTTATAAACCGTGTGTCCGTCTGTCGTGGGCTTGTCGGAGATGGTCACCTTGTAATCAAAGTCCACCTTGCGGGATTCAAAGTCCGTCGCCGTAAAGTACCAGTCCTGAATGCCCTCATATACCGTGTGGTAACGGTTGTTCCAAGCCTCCGACACAAGCACGCGTATGTAGTATTTCGCGCCTGTCTCATATCTCGGCCATGCGTTTGTCTTGGAGTCGCGCAGGTCGCGGAGATTGAGCCGCGGCTTTTCGCTGTAATATTCGGCAATGGGCGTGCTTTCGCCGACCTTATAGAGATAGAACATATAGAACAGGCGACACCAGCTGTTCGGGTTGTAATCGTTTTCCAAAACGCTTGCGTTCTTGCCCCAGTAGGACTGATAGCCTACGTTTATGACAAACGCGTCGTTGGGATGATAGTACGTCGTGTCATAGCCGGGAGCGGCTTCCAGCGTGATTCTCTTGCTCTGTCTGGATACGCCGTCGGTTGGCATGCTCACTTTTGCTCCATCTAAATAGAGCGTGTCGCCGCCGCCGATGGTCGTATAGCTCATATTGCAATCGCTGTTTGGATTGAGACCGTCAAAAATGGCGATTTTGCCGGGCTTCATATCCTCATAAATGCCGACCGGACCACCATAATCATGCGCATAATGAAGCACTTCCGCGTCTATAACGCGCGCGTTGAATCTGCCGCCGTTGACGGTGAGCTTGCCGTGCTCCAGAGCGTCTGCATCGCGCAACTTTCTCCATCCGTACCACGCTCTTCTCTGATATCCGCCGGAATAAACGTCGGCGCCGCCGGCACCCTCGATATATCCGTCGTTTATCAAAACGGTGGAGCCGGGTCTGCCCTCGATGGCGGCAAAATGCGTTCCTCTGCCGTAGACGTCGCCGCCGTTCAGCTCAAAATAGCCGCCGTCCTCAACCGTGACGCCGCTTCCCTGAAGCTGCAGTCGCGCATTTCCGGTATAATTAAATCCACCCTTTATGAAGCCCGCGGAATCAGTCTTTGGCTTATTGGTATAGTGCAGCTTCTTTGAAGCGCCGGTGCTTATCTCGCCGCCGTACATCGTAAAGCGTCCCTTTACGGATATGATATTGCGGTAGGGCGTTTCCGAAAAATACATCGGCTGACCGAAGAATATCTTTCCGTTTTTGCCGGTGGAATCATAGAGATAGAAGCTCGCGTCCTCCGTCACCGTCATCAGATAGTAGAGGTACTCCGCATTTTCGTTGGTAGGATCCAAAGAATAAGCTTTCGAATATCCCACGCCGGTGTGCTCATAGGAGATATTGTAGCCGTTCATATCCAGGTGCTTGACGCCCTGTATCTGAATGCCGCGCGTCTTGCCCCATATGGGCAGGTCGTTTTTGTCGGAAATGTCGATATGTCCCACGAGCTTTATGTGGTATTCGTGGGGAGAGGTCAGCAGCGTGATCAGCTTTTTCATGCGATCCTCGTGCTTTTTCTCTCTGCCTACTTCGACCCATGTCGGCTCTGCCGCCGCCGCTCTGCGCGGGGTGGCTGCTATGGCGGCACTGCCTGCTGCCGCCACGCTCGCGGCAGGCTCGCCCGCGGCAGGCTCGCCCGCGTCCGCCGCCTGCGCCCGGATCATCACCGTGCCAAGCTCCGCAAACGGCATGACGCCCAGCAGCATGACCAGCGTCAGGAGCAGAGCCAGCGTTTTCCGTAGCGTACTTTGCGTTCTGTTCATGTTGTGTTCTCTCCTTTTTCTGTTGTTGGGTTGGGTTTGTCCGCCGGCAGCCTCCTGCCGCAGACATGGCAGTAGCGCGCGCTCGGTCTTGCGACCGTGCGGCATCCCGGACACACGGTGTGCCGGGAAAGGTACAGCTCATAGAGCGTCCTGTCCGGCAGGGGAGCGTGACAGCCGCGGCACCGCGGCTCACCCGGTGCGGCGA
>URSI01000183.1 GCA_900550505.1 uncultured Eubacteriales bacterium | reverse complement strand
GAAAAATGCTTCAGGGACTTGTAGACAAACTTTCGGAAGCTTTCAAACACTTCAAAAACAAAGGTCGGCTGACCGAAGGCGACGTACGTGCCGGTATGCGTGAGATAAAGCTCGCGCTGCTTGAGGCCGACGTCAACTTCAAGGTCGTGAAAGACTTTATAGCCAAGGTGACGGAACGCGCCGTCGGAGCGGATGTGCTCGAGTCGCTGCTTCCCGAGCAGCAGATAGTAAAGATCGTCAACGAAGAACTTACGGCGCTGATGGGCACTACGAATTCAAAGCTTGCGACCGCCACAAGACCGCCTACTGCGGTGCTGATGTGTGGACTTCAGGGTGCCGGTAAAACGACGTACAGCGCAAAGCTCGCGCGGATGTACAAAAAACAAGGCAGGAACCCGCTGCTCGTAGCGTGCGACATATACCGTCCCGCGGCAATAAAGCAGCTTCAGATAGTGGGCGAGCAGGCAGGCGTCCCCGTATTCGAGCGCGGCACACAGGCACCGGCAGACACGGCAAAGGAAGCGCTTGCATACGCGAGAAAATACGGGCACGACATAGTTTTCATAGACACAGCAGGTCGTCTGCACATCGACGATGCGCTCATGCAGGAGCTTGAGGAAGTAAAAGCGGCTGTAGAGCCGACTGAAATACTTTTGGTCGTGGACGCAATGACGGGACAGGATGCCGTGAACGTGGCGCAGAGCTTCAACGACAGGCTCGGGATAACCGGCGTACTGCTGTCCAAAATGGACGGAGACACGCGAGGCGGCGCGGCGCTGTCCGTGCGCTATGTGACAGGCAAGCCCGTAAAATTCATCGGCACGGGCGAAAAGCTGGACAATATTGAGCCGTTTTACCCGGACCGCATGGCCTCGCGCATACTCGGAATGGGCGACGTACTTTCCCTTATCGAAAAAGCTCAGGAGCAGTACGACGAAAAAAAGGCGCAGGAGCTCGAGAAAAAATTCCGCAGCAACGCCTTTACCCTGAGCGATTACCTCGACCAGCTCGGGAGCCTTAAAAACATGGGCGACCTTGACTCGATGCTGTCGATGGTCCCCGGCATGAAACCCGGCGCGCTTAAGGACGCGAAGGTGGATGAAAAGGCGCTGCGCAGGACGGAAGCCATCATACTTTCCATGACTCCCCGCGAGCGGGACAGACCGGACATAATAAATTACCAACGCAAAAAACGCATAGCTGCAGGCAGCGGCACCTCGGTAGAGGAAATAAACAGGCTGCTCAAGCAATATGAGCAGATCAAACAGCTGATGAAGCGGTTCACGAAGGGCGGATTCGGCAAAAAAGGCAGGATGAAACTGCCTTTCGGATTTTGAATTGAAACACATATACATTCGGAGGTGATATCATGGCAGTTAAGATCAGACTCAGAAGAATGGGCATGAAGAAGTCCCCGTTCTACAGGATCGTAGTTGCGGATTCCCGTTTTCCCAGAGACGGCAGATTCATAGAGGAACTCGGCTACTACAACCCTACGGTTGACCCTGCAGAGCTCAAGCTTGACGCAGAAAAGGCGAAAACCTGGATCGCGAACGGCGCTCAGCCGACCGACACCGTAAAGAGCCTTCTCAAAAAGAACGGCGTCATTTGAAAGGGGTCTCTATGAAGCAATTACTGATCGACATTGTCAGTTCGCTCGTCGAACATCCCGACGAGATCAGAGTGACGGAAAAGGTGAGCTCTGATGTCGTTATACTTGAGCTTGCGGTCGCGGAAGATGACGTAGGCAAGGTGATCGGAAGACAGGGACGAATAGCAAAGTCCATCCGTACGATCATGCGCGCCGCAGCATCCCTTGAAAACAAGCGCGTCATAGTCGACATCGGCTGACATGACGACTATCGACCTTGCGCCGCTTTTCAGCGGCGAACAACATGAGACAAAAATCAGCCTCAGCATGCCGCTTGACGGGATTACCGATGATATCGTAAGCGGCACGGCCGAAGTCAACGGTACCTGTACGGACCGGGTGGGTTTCGTTCAGCTTCATCTTCGCATACGGCTGAACGCGACGGCAATATGCTCAAGGTGTGCCCGTCAGTTCCCCTACCGCGCGTCCATGGAACGTGTGTGCCGTTTGATAGCAGGCGAAACGGGCAGCGAAGACGAGGAAGAGGATTATTATATCCTCGACGGCACCGTGCTTGATGCACAGGCGCTTTCCCGTGAGCTGATCATTCTCGGGTCACCGTCAGCGCTGACGTGCTCCGACAACTGCAAGGGGCTTTGTCCCAATTGCGGAGCAGACCTGAACGAGGGCTGTTGCAAATGCGGTTCCGTGCATCACGACCCAAGGCTGGCAAAGCTGACGGAGCTTGCAAAACGGCTCGAAAAAGAACAATAATTATCGGATAGGAGGTCATAAGATGGCAGTACCGAAGGGTAAAGTCTCGAAGGCAAGAAGAGACAAACGGCGTTCCAATGTCTGGAAGCTCACGCTTCCCGGCATGACTAAGTGTCCCAACTGCGGAGAATACAACCTCTCTCACAGGGTATGCCGCAATTGCGGCAACTACGGCGGAAGAGAAGCAGCCAAGGTAAAAAAAGAGGACTGACGTCCGCATAAAATATTTTGCCGTAAAACGACCGTTATGCCTCCGGCACAGCGGTCGTATATTTTGTTACAAAACCGTGCATATCTGCACGGCTGCATTACTTGTCAAAGCCACAAAAGCACGCTATAATATACTTACAAAAAGATATGAGGTGCTTCAAAATGGGATTAGGCAGCAGCCTTTACGACGCCAGAAAGAAGGCAGGACTTTCGCAGGAGCAGGTGGCAGAACGGCTCGGTGTAAGCAGGCAAACAGTCTCTAAATGGGAAACCGGGGGTTCACTTAGATAAAGATACCACACCATTCCCACGCTGACTTTTGCTCAACCGATACAGCCGGAGGGCTGGATAACAAGAAAA
>URSI01000182.1 GCA_900550505.1 uncultured Eubacteriales bacterium | reverse complement strand
CACGGTGATATTTGACTATGTCTCGGATACGACGAACGAAAGCTCAAACTTTACAAAGTGGGGCGTTGTCGGGAAGTTTCCGTATATATGCGGTATATTTCACGCTTATGCGCCGAACACCGAGCCGAGAGGGGATTATTCTTACATAGAGGGCAGACTTAATGCTGCGGCGGGCGACCGCTTTTGTAAAGGCCTCGTCACGTGGCAGGAGCTTTCGCACGGTGACGGGCTCATGCTCGAATTTACGGCCCGCAATGCGATTTCACCCGGCACGACAGTCGGCGAGTGCCTGCGTTCATACGCCGGGGGCAGGTTCGGAGATGACGCGGACGACTTTGTCAGCCTGGCGCAACGCGCACTTCCGCTTATCGGGCTGATGAGATACAGACATGATAACGACCACCCGGAACGTAATGTTTTCAGAGATTTTTATTTGTCACTCACACCGTCGAGGTTCGGGTATTCGCCGGAATATTTCAGCGTCAGCCGGCGCGATGCGGCAAGAAACGAATATCTGATCCCTGAGTATGAAGGCGTCATGTATCTTGTTCCGGAGATATTGCGCGGTGTGGCTGAACTTGCACGGCGCCCGCGGAACGAGCAGTCGATCCGTGACCTTACGGATCTTGCGCGGTGCGCGGCATCCCGGTGGTTGAATTGGGCAGTCATGCAGGCTCAGCAGCTTTATTATACGGCTCTTTCACGCGGCGATGCGGGTTGCAGTGAGGCGGAGGACGCACTTCGGATTCAGGAGACGGTAACGGAAGTAATGCGTGCGTTGGCCGGATTACTTGATTGCAGCGATGATTTCAGCCTTTATGCGACATGGGAGTATATCAGCGCGCAGGGAGCAGACGCGAGCTTTTTAAAAACGCTGCTGAAGAACGCTTCCAACGATTACTGCCGCTCTCCCTGCAGCGAGACGATGTATGCGCTGTCGATACCCGAGGCGGAGCAGATGCAGTCGGTGATGTGTGAAATGCTTTCGGGCAAGGCTGACAGAGACGGATGTATCAATTCCGCAAAGGCACGGGTGACGGATTTTGAGTCACTTTCGCCTGAGGAACTTCACGCACTGCGCGGTGCGGGATGCTCCGGCATGGTGGCAGAACGTGTGGATGCCGTCGCCGAGCTGATATCGGGTCTTTCGCTGTAAATGTGCGTTGCAAGTTTAGAGTGATCGGTTGAAGAATCACGGACGGGTAATCGTAAGACACGCCGACGGACCGTGGCTCATGAAAAATACCCAGAAAAATAAAACGCGAAAAATATGAACAAAAAATTGCTGAATTTGTGAAATCCGCTTGTTTTTTTGTTCTAAATTCGTTATACTTCAAAGGATAGGTCTTGATGACCGATCAAACCTTACGGCACGGGGACAAGCCCGGTCGGTAATAAAGGTGGTGAAACCATGTCAGTTTTGGAGGATATCCGGGCTCAGGAGGAGGCGGCGGCTCAGCTGAAGGCCAAGGTGCTCGAAGAGAACCGGACAAAGTTGTCCGAAGAGCAGGAAAAGGCACGTGAACAGGCGGCAAATATCGTCGCAGAAGCGCGGGAGCAGGCACGTCAGATACTTGCGCGGGCAAGAGAAGAGCTGGCACGCCTTACGGAATCGATGACGAAGGAGGCTGCGGCTGCGGACGATGAAAGTGCGCAAAACGCACGGGGCAAACTGCCGCAGGCGGCTGCATGTATCGTTGAAAGGATCGAGCACAAATGATAGTTCCCGTAAAAAAGGCGACTTTGGTCGTGCTCAGAGAGGATCGCGATGCCGTCACCGCTGCGCTTCAGCGATGCGGTGAGTTCATGCCGTTGCCGGTAGGGGACGATCCTTCGCCGGTTTTTGTCGAAAGAGCGCCGGATGCGCTGCGGGCTGAACAGGCTCTGAGGCTGATACGCCCTTATTGCGCTAAAAGAGGTATGTTTGCCCAACGTCCGGAGGTGCCGGCTGATGTGTTGCTCAGGCGGGACAGCGAGTCGGAGCATATACTTGCATGTATCGAATCCGCAGCGGCGGAAGCTGACGCCGCGACGGTGCGTGAGTCCGAACTGCGGGTAAAAATCGAGGAAACAGAGCCGTGGAGAGAGCTCACCGTGTCAGTGGACTCACTTCGCAGCACGGGATATACGGGCGTTTACACGGGGTATATAGCTCCCGGGAGCGCCGCCGCACTCGAAGAGACCGTGTCGGCTGCGGGCGGTGCGGCAGAGATTTTAGGCACCGGTCCGCACGGTACCGCCGTTGTGGTGTACACCTATCGACCGGATGAGGAAGAATTGCTTTCATCGCTGGGGCAGCTTGGTTTTACACAGATGTCGCCTCCCTGCGGGGGAATACCTGCCGAGGCGCTCGAGGAGCTGAAACGTGAACTGAGTGAGACTTTGGAAAAACGCGCCAATGCCCTTGAACGGCTGGCTTCGCTCGCGGACTCCAGAGACAGGCTGGAGCTGTACAGCGATCAGGCGGAAACGGAGCACGAACGAGAAGAGGCACCCTGCGCCGAAACTTCGCAGACGGTCTATCTTCAGGGATGGGTCAGAAGCGACAGGACCGAGCGGCTGGAAAAAGCCGTGGCGCGTGCGGTGGAATGCTATATGCTTACGTTCGCGGATCCGTGTGAGGATGATGATCCCCCTACCGTGACGAAAAACAACGGATTTATCACACCGTTTGAGACGATAACCGATATGTTTTCCAGGCCGGGCAGCAAAGAGCTTGACCCTAATCCCGTGATGGGTCCGTGGTACTGGCTGATTTTCGGGCTGATGATGGGCGATGCGGGCTACGGCGTGATGATGCTGATCGGCATATGGCTGTTCCGTATGCTGAAGAAGCCGCGCGGCGATTTCGGCAAACTGGTGAATGTCCTGTTGTTTTCCAGTGTTACGACCATTTTTTGGGGCGTAATGTTCGGCAGCTACTTCGGAGAAACGTGGCATCCTCTGATATTCGCGCCGTTAGACAACCCTATGGGGATGTTGATATTCTGCA
>URSI01000181.1 GCA_900550505.1 uncultured Eubacteriales bacterium | reverse complement strand
GCGAGTATCTCAAGCCCGCACGCGCCAACATCAAGGAGCTCGTCCGCCACAAGCTCGTCGACGTCCTCGGCTGCGCCGGCAAGGCCTAAGTGATAAGGAGAACTGCTATGAGTGAATTGAAAGGCGCGTGCATCATCGGCCAGTCCGGCGGCCCGACCTCCGTCATCAACGCCAGCGCTTACGGCGCTATAAAAACCGCACTTGAGAGTGATTGCATCACACGGGTGCTCGGGGCCGTAAACGGCATCAAAGGCGTGCTTGATGATAACCTGATCGATATGTCCAAAGAGGATCCGAAAGAACTCGGATACATGAAGTACACTCCCTCTTCCGCTCTCGGCTCCTGCCGCTACAAGCTGAAGGATCCCGACGTGGACGATACCGACTACAAGCGCATACTTGAGATATTCCGCAAATATGACGTTCGCTATTTCTTCTATAACGGCGGCAACGACTCCATGGATACCTGCAACAAGATATCGAAGTATATGCTTAAGAACGGCTACGAATGCCGCTGCATGGGTATCCCGAAAACGATAGACAACGACCTTTACGGCACCGACCACTGTCCCGGCTACGGTTCGGCGGCGAAATATATCGCCACGTCGGTCATGGAGATATACCATGACGCCAGAGTGTACGATACCGGCATGGTGACCGTTATCGAACTCATGGGCAGAAACGCCGGCTGGCTCACGGCTGCCGCAGCGCTTGCCGGGTATAAGGGCAACGGTCCGGACCTTATATATCTCCCGGAGCTTCCCTTTGACCTTGAGAGCTTTCTCAGCAAAGTAGACGAGATATACAAGAAGAACACGAAGTGCATCGTTTGCGTATCCGAAGGCATAAAGGATAAGGACGGTAAGTACATTTCCGAATACGGCGCCGATCTTGCGCAGTCGAAGGACAGCTTCGGTCATGCACAGCTTGGCGGGCTTGCCTCTTATCTTGCAGGCGTGGTGAAAGAGCGCACCGGTGCGAAGGTCAGAGGCATCGAGCTCAGCCTTCTCCAGCGCTGCGCGGCTCACTGCGCTTCGAAAACCGATATTGACGAGTCTTTCGCTGCGGGCAAAGCAGCGGTCGACTATGCCACGGGCGGCATGACCGATAAGATGATCGGATTCGAGCGTACGATAGAGAACGGCAAATATGTGTGCAACATAAAGCTGTTCGACCTTACCGTCGTTGCGAACACGGAAAAGAAAGTCCCGCTTGACTGGATCAACGAAACAGGCGACGGACTCAACGAGAAATTCATCGAATACGCCCTGCCGCTCATACAGGGCGAAACCGAGCTTCCCAAAGAGGACGGACTGCCCCGTTTTGTCAGGCTCAAAAAGGTCAAGGCCTGAGAACCTGCGTCAACCAAGGAAAACGATATCTGTAAGAACAAGACCGGGAGGACACAGCCTTCCGGTCTTTGTTTTTCCCTGTAAACAACTGCATGAGTCAAATGTTTATTGTCGGCATGTAAAAGTTTTTTGACCACAGCGCTCCGCAAAAACCCACGATAAAACAGCATTACGTATATCCGTGCACGCGCAAGGATGGCTTGACAAACTGTGGATTTACATGTATAATCTTACCGTTGAGAATCGTAGTAGGGGCTTCTGATCAAATGATTACGCGTGTTTATAAAATGTCGGAAAATTCGCCTGATACAGCAGCACTCAGTGAATGTGCAAAAGCGCTTTCAGCAGGCGGGCTCGTCGTGTTTCCTACCGAAACCGTGTACGGTCTTGCCGCAAACGGACTTGACGGCCAGGCATGCGATAATGTGTTCAGGGTAAAATCCCGCCCCGATGAAAAAGGGCTCATCCTTTTGCTGCCAAGAGATTTTGACGTTTCGGAAATAGCCGTCGTCAACGACGCCTATCTTACGTTATCATCGGAATTTTATGGCAGACCGCTCACATATATATTAAAAAAGACAGCCAAAGTCCCCTCAAGAGTCAGCAGTTCGGAAACAGTGGCGTTCCGCACGCCCTGTACCCCGATAGCCATGGCGCTGACGGAGCTTTGCGGATTTCCCGTAACTGCCCCGAGTGCAAACCCGAGCGGGCTCGCACCCGCAAAGGACGGTGAAACGGCATTCGGCTACTTTAACGGAGCCGTTGACGCCATAATAGATGCAGGCATGACCGGTGGCGGCATACCCACTACAATATTGGACATTTCGACCGATACGCCCAGAATAGTCAGAGAGGGCTCGGTCACCGCTTCGGAGGTGTTAGAATGTCTGAAAGAAAAAAACATATTATAGGGCTGTGCGGCGGCAGCGGCGCCGGCAAAGGCGTCGTCGCCGGTATATTCAGGCTACACGGAGCTAAAGTTATCGACTGCGATGAGCTTGCGCGGAAAGTTGTCTCCGTCGGCACGCCGGCGCTTGCGGAAATATTCGGAGCATTCGGACTTGAATACAGGCTGCCGGACGGTTCACTTGATCGCTCACGCATGGCACAGCTCATATACGCCTCACCGAGCGCAAGAAAAAAGCTCGAGCATATAACTCATCCTAAAATATTCGACGAAATAAGAAAAATTATAGCCGTAACGGACGGCGTTATAGTGATAGATGCTCCTTTACTGTTTGAAGCGGGTGTCGACGAACTTTGTGACTGCATCGTTGGCGTCATTGCCGACAAACAGACAAGGATAGAGCGTGTGACCGCCCGTGATTCCATATCGGAGGAACGAGCAAAAGCTCGGATAGATGCGCAGATGAGTGACGAATTGCTCATTCAACGCTGTGATTATACGGTCACCAATAACGGCTCTCTCGCCGAACTTGACGAAAGCGTCCGCGAGATACTGAAGGACGTACTCCCCGGTGACGGCAAATGAAGGCAAGGCGGGGGATATTTGTCGGTGCGGCAATCATCGTCACGCTCGCGGCAGTCTTGGCTCTGGCAATTCCGCACATATCAAGGCGTGTGCAACAAAGCACACACCCGCTGAAGTACCGCGACACCGTGGAAACAATAGCGGACGAGT